>SLGY01000111.1 GCA_007136425.1 Kiritimatiellia bacterium | reverse complement strand
TTGGCGGGACCGTACAGAACCGGGTCGGCCCGGACACGGCGGGCCAGGCATTGGCCATCGAGGGCGGCCCCTCCGGGCAGATCAACAACGGCCATCATTTCCAGTTTGAGCTCGATATGAGCGGCCATCGCAATCTGGAGATGTCTTTCGCCGTGCGGCGGACCACGGAAGGGTTCATTGATAACACCATTTCCATATCCACGGATGGTTCTGATTGGACCGAGGTGGATACGTTCACCCCGCCCGTGATCGACGGCTGGGGTATCCTGGACTTCAGCCTGACGAACTACACGGAATTGAACAACGAAGATCAGGTCTTCGTGCGGTTCACGTTGGACGGGGCGCAGAGTCCAGCGGGCAATAATCGCTACGATAACTTCCAGTTCCGCGCGCAGGCCGACGCCATCGAAATCACCGACGCGCAACTGGCGGCGGTGGATGGAGGGAATCCCTTGCAGTTCATCTTCCAGGTGCACGACGTCGGCAGCGGTATCGCGCGCGGGACCGATGCGGATCATCGCAACATGCGCGTATACGTGGACGGTTGGGTGGAAGGCAATGTTGCGAATTATGACGCGGGCGCAAGCGATTCGACGGCGGCGACCCTGACGTCCGGCGCGGAAAGTGTGTGGACGTGGACGGGCTTTACGGGCGAGCAGATCAACGAAATGTTGAGCGAGGTCAACCAGGAAGTCCGCATCACGGTCGGCGATCTGGACGATGACCGGCCATATGACACCATGTGGATGAGCAATCGGCTGGTCGGCTCGGTGCGGTTCATCGACGACGATACCATCCCGCCGCGCGTCGGCGCGCAGGGGTTGAGCATGTTCCTCGGCGATGAGGAAGTCGAGCCGGTCGGCGAATATGAAGAGCATGTCGGGACCACCAATCTCATCGCCGCATGGAACTTCAACGATCCGGAAGATCAGTTTACGCCCTCGCGCGGATCGGGATCCTTATCGCATAACTGGCTGGACGCCGCGGCGCGTATCCGCAGTTTTGCAGGCACGGAAACCAACCTCGTCGAAGGCGACGTGGCGGGCACCGACCTCACGCTGGAAGTGGGCTCCGATGGTCAAAACGAAGGCCGGCATATCCAGTTCACTGTCGATATGATCGAGCATAGGGACTTGATCATGACTTTTGCGGCCCGGCGTTCCGGAGCGGGTTTCGCAACGAATCATGTCGAATATGCGATCAACGGAGGCGAATTCGAAACCTTCATCGAGGTGTGGGAACCGGAGACGGATTGGGCTCTTGAAACATGGGATTTCCGGTCGATCACGGAAATGAACGGTGCGGGGCTTGTGACCATCCGGATTACATTTGACGGGGTCTCCAGTGATGCCGCCGGACCCAATAACCGGTTTGATAACGTGCAGTTCAATGCGGTCCCGTTGGCGGACGTGTATTATTACGAGATTACGGACGCGGATCTGGCGACTGTGTCGTCGGAAAATCCGTTGCGATGGAGTTTCAACGTCTATGATACGGAAAGCGGAGTGTACCGCGGTACGACCGATGACGGGCTCAATATGCGCGTGACAGTACATGGACTGCTCACGAACGATGTGTCGCGATACCAGGCGGGGCTGAGTTCGCTGGATACTCATGAATCTACCTCGACGAGTCTTTGGGAGTTCGTCGACGCGATCGGCTATTACCAGATCGGCGACCTGTACGCCGACGGCGAGACCGATCGTCCGATCGAGGCGACCTTCGCCGATATGGACGATGACCGGCCGGATGACGCTCTGTTTATCAGTAACCATCTATTCGGGGTCTGGCGCGTTATTGACGACGACACCGATCCGCCCCTGATTGGAACACCCGCCACGGCGGCGAATCTCCTCGGCAACCCGAGTTTCGAAGACGGGACGGGACAGGACGGCCCGATTTCCGAGGCCGTCATCGATTCTTGGACGCACTTTGATGGCGCCGGATATTGGGCCGAATCCGGCGGAGACGACCCTGCAGCGCATGACGGGAATTACCTGATCAAACGCGACGGTGGCGGAACGGGGATGTATCAGGATTTCATTACGTCGGAAGGCGAAGGGTACAGTTTCGGCGTGTGGGCGATTGATGATGCGGCGGATGCGCTGGCCGCCGATTCCCGACTGGAATTGTGCGTGGAATGGTTTGACGGGGATCCGAATAACGGCGGGGAAATGATCGGCTCGACCATTGTCATTGACGAGCTGGCCGGCGGCGGCACGACGGATGAATGGATCGAGTTGAGCGGTACGGAGACCGCTCCGGAGAACGCGGAATACGGGCGCTTCCTGATCCGCACGGAGACCGACAGCGCCTGGACGGGAGCCGTGTACTTCGACAGCGCCTCGCTCCAGTCTTTGATGGAAGCGGCGCCCATGCGAGTGACCATCGGCGGACGGGAAGTGACGGCGAGCAATATCAATGACCAAGCCGTGTTCACCGTGACGGACGGAGAACTCGCTTCCTTGAGCGGCAGCGCCAATCTGCTTGCCAATTCCGGCTTTGAAACGGGTACATGGGGCCCGGATTGGGATTATTTCGGTCCGGCGCCGGGTGTACTCGACGGGCATTGGCGTTACAGCGACGGTTCCGCGGATGTGCATCATGGGGACTGGGGCATGGTGCATGAGGTCCGGCCCGGAGACGACGCCCACGAGACGACCAACCAGTTCCGCGGCGTCTATCAGGATATACCGGCTTCCGAAGGCGAGGAATTTCATGCCAGCGCGTTCATCAGTGTTTGGGATCACGACGTGTCCGAGGCTTGGCTGGAATTGAAATTCCTGGACAGCGGAGATGCCGTCCTGTCCCAACATGAGTCGGAAAAGGTAATCGGCAATCAGGGATTCGAGTTGACGACTATCAGCGCCGTGGCCCCGGAAGACGCCGTTGCAGTGCGGGTTACCGGTGTGGTCTTCGCGCCCCACGACCCTGTTGCAACGGAATACTTCCGGTTCGATGATTTCACGCTGTCAACCGGTTCGGCGCTTACCTTGTCCCTCTTTGCGTATGACGAGTACAGCGGATTGTCGCGCGGCACCGATGCGCCCGGGCACATGCAGTCGCGCATCTCCATCCCGGGCTGGGTGAACGATAATGTGCAGGATTATATGGCCCGAATGAGCACGGCGGATTCGCGAAATCCGGCATCATTCAGCACATGGGCATTCGGCACGGCGCCGGCCTATGAAGAAATCGG
>SLGY01000143.1 GCA_007136425.1 Kiritimatiellia bacterium | reverse complement strand
TGGGGCGAATTCCTGGAAGGATTGGAAGGAGGTGCGCAACACCCACTCGCTTTAGCCATGCGCGTACATATCCAACTCTTGCCGATCACCGAGGAAGTGGCGGAAGTCTATGCCGTGCAGACCCGCTCTCTTCGGGCCGCCGGCTGGCTGCCCGGAACGAACGATCTATGGATCGCGGCTACAGCTCTCGAGCAAGAGCAACCGTTGGTAACGCGGAACGGGAGAGACTTCAAACGTGTTCCCGATCTGCGCGTCATGACGTATTGAGCCGTTCCGCATTCGCTCGCCAATAGAGAATCAGCAGGGTTGACATCCGCCCTAAAAAGACTATATTCATGACCATGAAGGTGGTTATGATAAACATCAATGAGGCGAAGACGCATTTGTCCAAGTATGCGCGCATGGTGAAGCGAGGGGAGCGCATTGTGTTGTGTGATCGCAATGTGCCTTTCGCCGAGATCCGGCCCTTGAAAGATGTGCCCGGCGCACGCCGCCCTTTCGGTTTGGCCAAAGGACTGATTGATGTCCCGGATGGCTTTAACTCCCCGGATCCCGATATTGAGGCCCTGTTTTCCAACAAATGAGGGTGCTGCTCGATACCTGTGTGGTCTTGTGGTATTTCGCGGGCAGCATGCGTATCCCTGATCCCGTGCGGGATGCGTTGACCGATTCGAGCAATGACGTGTTTGTCAGCGATGTGTCCGCGTTGGAGGTGGTCATCAAATACAAACTCGGGAAACTTTCGCTCGTTCAACCGCCGTCCCGCTTTTGGGGCGAGCTGGTTGCTCGCCACGAGATGGAAACCCTGTCCCTGGATATCGAAGACATCTTTGGATGGCAGGATCTTCCACTCTTGCATGGCGATCCCTTTGATCGCTTGCTTATCGCTCAAGCCGTGCGAAACAGCCTTCGCCTGATCTCCCCCGACCCGCTCATCCAGAGATATGACGTGCCGGTTTGGTGGGGGTAACGATTGCGTATGCCGACTTCAACTGCTCGACCGACCGTTCCCAGTTCAACTCCTCGCGCAAACGTTTCCGTCCGTATTCGCCCATGCGTTTGCGCGTCTCTGAATCGTCGAGCAACTCGACGATGGCCTCGGCGAGTTGTTCCGCGGAGTTCTCGTTCACATACCGCGCGGCGTCGCCCGCCGATGCCTTGCCCTCCTTGATCTCGAACATGACCTGCGGTTTCCCGAAGGCCATGTACTCCAACGTCTTGTTCATCGTGCAATGATCGTTGTACACGTTGATCGGGTCGCAGGCGACGCCGAGATCGATGGTCTGCAACGCCGTGGCCAGGAACTCGTCCGAAACGCGGCCGGGCAGGTCGACATAGTCGTCCAAACCCTTCTCTCGTCTTAGCTCGATGAGGCGATCATATTCCGGCCCGGTACCCATCAGTAGAAACTGCACGTCCGTTCGGCCCATGCCGTGAACGATCCGTTCTGCGGCGTCGATGAGGTATACCACGCCGTCGGTGTCGCCCATGACACCGACAAACCCTACCAGATAGTCACGTCCCCTCTTCAGAGCGGAATCAATCGGTGCATCGAGATTGCCGATCTTCGGCGATGTCCGAACGACGAATACTTCGTCGTCTTCCTTCTTCCCCCGCTCGATCGCCGTCTGCTTCACGGACCTATTGGTCGCAAGCACCACGTCGGCGCAGGCGTACGTTAGTCGCTCGGCGATCCGGACGAGTCTGTACATCAGGCCGCGCCCTTTGAATTTCGCCTCGAACATTTCCGGCCAGAGATCGTGCACGTCGTAGATCACCTTTACGCCGAAGAGCTTGAAGGACCACGCCACAAGAAAAAGGAGGTCGGGTGGGTTGCAGAGGTGGATGACCTTGAAGCGGTGTCGGCGCCACGCCTTCCATGCCAGCCACCATTCGCCCCACAAGGCCGTCGCATATTCGGCCAGAAAGCCGAGAAACCCGCCCGCTTCGCCGCTGATCCAGTGGCGATATATCTGTATGCCGTCAAGCTGTTCTTCAGGCTTGTTGAATCCGCGCATGCGCGGGCAGATCACGGTCACTTCATAGCCCGCGTCGCGCAATGCGCAAGACTCCTGCCAGACACGGCGATCGAACGGAACCGGCAGGTTTTCGACGATGATCAGGATGGAGCCACGGTTGGACACGGATGGAGTTCAGTTCTTGATTTCAAACCGTTCCCCGACGGGCATCGGACGGTTGAGCCGGCGTTCGCGCTGTTCCGGCGTTTCAATTGCGATCAACTCGAGGATCCACGAGGCATATCGGTCCATTGATAAACGAGGAGGGGGAGGCGCGTCGTTAATCACCGGCAGGCGCAGGTCGGGAATATCAACCTTGGATCGTTCGGACATGATTTTTGATCTTTTCATGAATGTGCTCGTTCCCGTAACGGCCAAGTTCACGGGCGAGCGTCTGAAACAGGCTTTCATTCATCCTTGGCGCGAAATTACTGAATTATCTGCCGCCTTACCAGCGAATTACAGATTTCCCTCGGATTAGGGCTTCACATTGGCGCCCGCTTGCTACTATATGTAGGGGAGTCTGACAGTCATTTGCCTATATATTGTATTTCCGGGGGCGTTTTGAGGCTGATTAAGCAAGGCAAGGTTCGCGACATCTATTCGTTGAACGATAAGCAGTTGCTGTTCGTCGCCAGCGATAGATTGTCCGCGTATGACGTCATCTTCCCCGATCCGGTTCCCGGGAAGGGGGTAGTGCTCACGTCGCTTACCCGCTGGTGGCTGGACCAGACGAAAGGGATTGTGCCGTCCCATTGGACGGGAAACGACAGGGAACCATTGCGCGATCTGATTGCCGCGAGTTCCGGGACGCTGCCCGTCGATCTGCCGAAACGCGCCATGATCGTCGAGCGTTGCGACGTGATCCCGTTTGAATGCGTCGTGCGCGGCTACGCCTACGGCTCGTACCTGAAACAACATCCGGGCGTAAAGCCGATGACGCCGTTCGACGAACCGCTGTTTACGCCGTCGACGAAAGCAATCGAGGGCCATGACGAAACCGTTCCATTTGAAGCCATGCGCGATGCATTGGGCGAAACGGCCGACACGTTAAGGGACTTGTCGATTCAAATGTTTCGGCTGGGGACGGATTTGTGCCGCCGGGCGGGTATCATTCTCGTGGACACGAAGTTTGAGTTTGGACGTGACCGGAATGGCGGAATCAAGCTGATCGACGAGTGTTTCACGCCGGATTCCTCGCGTTTCATCTTGAAGGAGGATGTTGAGCGTGGTGTGTTGGAATCATACGATAAACAGATCGTGCGCGATTATGTCGATGGGATCGGCTGGGATCGGACCCCGCCGGCGCCGTCGCTGCCGAGGGAGGTCATCGAAAAGACGGCCGCGCGCTATCAAGCCATTGAAGCACGGATAACGGGAGCGCAAGGCGAATGAAATACCATATCAATATCAGCGTTAAAGACGGGGTGCTGGACCCTGAAATGGAAACCCTGCATCGCCTTCTCAAGCGGTCGGGCGTGAAGGGGATTCGGAAACTGAACCATACGCAGCGTTTCGAAATCGATTTCGAGGAAGGATACGATGAGGCGACGGCCGGGCGCATCGCCGATGCCGTGGCGCGGGACGTGCTCGCCAATCCGGAAATTCATGATTGGACCATCGAGAAGGCATGAATCGGCAACGGGCAAAAATTGCAATCATCGACTTTCACGGGACTCTCTGTGAACGGGATTGCTTTGCCGCTTTCGAGGACTTCAAGGAGTTTGATCCCTATCTCATCGCCTCCGATTACGACCGGTTCCCCGGACAGGTGGACGCGGTTGTGGTGCCCGGCGGCTTTTCATATGGCGACTATATCCGGCCCGGCGCAATGGCTCGAACGGCGGCCATCACGCGGGCACTGGTGGAAGAGGCGGAAAAGGGAACACCGATACTCGGGATTTGCAACGGCTTCCAAATCCTCTGCGAGATCCGCTTGTTGCCGGGCATATTGCTGAAGAATCAAGATGGCCGGTTCATCTGTCGGGACGTGGCGTTGAAGGTGGTCGCGCGGCGAAATGCGTTCTTGAAACATGTCGAACAGGATGTGTTGCGTGTCCCGATCGCGCATAAGTACGGCCAGTATTACGCCTCGCCCGAGACCCTTGAGTCATTGAAGGCCAACGATCAGATTGCGCTGCAATATTGCGACGCAGACGTGCGCACGACGGACGAGGCCAACCCGAACGGATCGGCGGAGCACATTGCGGGGGTGACCAATAAGACGGGGAATGTGCTCGGCATGATGCCGCATCCGGAACGACGCACGTTGGCGTGGAGCCTCGGACAGGACGGCAGACGGATGTTGGAGAGTCTTGTTGCGTTTCGGGAATTCGCCCGGGCGAGCGGGTTGTGAAACCATGAAACGATTGATTGATCAGATACTGAGCGCGCATCAAAAGGAAGCGTTGTTGCGTGGGTTGGGCCGCGAGCCGACCTATGCCGAGCTGGCAATGGTCAGCGCCATGTGGAGCGAGCATTGCGGCTATACGCATTCCCGTCATTTCCTGAAACAGTTGCCGCGGGAAGCCGCACATGTACTCGCCGGTCCCGGCGAAAACGCCGGGATCATCCGTGTCAGTGACGATCTCGCCATCGCTTTCAAAATCGAGTCGCACAACCATCCCTCCGCCGTGGTCCCGTATCAGGGCGCCGCCACCGGCGTTGGCGGAATACTGCGCGATATCTTTACCATGGGCGCGGAGCCCGTTGCCCTCATGAACTCGCTTCATTTCGATATCCGCGCGCCTCGCGGCAAACGGATCGCGGAACACGTCGTGGACGGCATTGCCGACTATGGCAATTGCACCGGGATACCGACCGTGGCCGGCGAGTATTCGTCCTATCCCTGGTATGTCGATAACCCGCTCGTCAACGTGGTCTGTGTGGGCATGCTCAAGCCGAAACAGGTGTTGAAGGCGTCCACGGCGCAACCGGGCGATCTGGTGCTGTATTTCGGCAACAAGACCGGCCGCGACGGGACCGGCGGCGCGATCTTTGCTTCCTTGAACCTCACGGACAACACGCGCGAACAGAAATCCGCCGTGCAGGTGGCCGACCCGTTTATGGGCAAGCTGATCATGCAGGCCACGCTCGAATTGATCCGGCGCGGCATCCCGTCCGCCATGCAGGATATGGGCGCGGCCGGAATTACGTGTTCCACCTCCGAGATCGCGTATAAGAGCGGGTTGGGGATCGAGGTCGACCTTGACGCTGTACCCGTGCGTGCGCCCGGCATCACCGCGGAGGAAATCCTGCTGAGCGAAAGCCAGGAACGGATGCTCGCAACCGTGCCGCCGGACCGCAAACACCTGGCCGAGGAAATTCTCAACCGCTATCCGCTGGACTATGCGTGGGTGGGCGTGATTAACGATTCCTTTGATATGACCGTCCATTGCGATGGCGACGAAGCCGCTTCCATGCCGCTCGATCTGCTCGTGGACGGTTGTCCGGTGGAGGATTATTCCTCGCTCACTCCCGAACGCCTGCGCGAAGGCCGGGATCGCTCGGTCGATCTGACCGGTATCGCCGGCCTGACGCCCCGCGCTTCCGACGCGGTTAGCGAGACGCCTTCACTTAACGACTTGCTCAACACCTATCAAAATACGTCTCATTACGCCTCGACGCGTTTTATATACGAACAATTCGATTATGAAATCAATCAACGCACCATTGGCGGGCCCGGTGATGACCATACGTTGCTGTTCGACCCGGAAAGCAAGCGCGCGATCGCCTTAACGGTGCATGCGCGAAGTCCCTGGACCTTGCAGCACGCTTACCGCGGAACCCGCGCCGTCCTGGCCGCCGCTTTTCGTCGGTCCATTGCGGCGGGCGCTTATCCGCTCGGGCTCAGCAACTGTTTGAACTTCCCCTCACCGGAACGGGAAGAAACGGTGATCGACTTCGGCGGAACAACGCTGGCGATGACTGAATTCTGCAACACCATGGAGATTCCCGTGACGGGCGGAAACGTGAGCTTCTACAATGAGTCCGATGTCGGCGCGATAGCGCCCACGCCCGTGTTTGTCATGGTTGGAAAGAGTTTTCTCGGACCGGACCGCTACCGCTACACCGGCGGAACCGGAACGTTATATCTCGTCGGCGCTCCGCGCTTGCAGGCCGGCGACCTGTATGCCGTATGGCGTCTGCAACGCGACGGCACGTTGCAGGAGGCGCAGGTGCCGGAAGTGGACTTTGAACGGGAACACGAATTGGGGATGGCGCTCTTGCGCCTCTATGACGAGCACGCCGAGGCCTGCGGCGTTTACGATGTCGGGAAGGGCGGTCTTTTCAAGCGCTTGGTAGAACAGTTCGCCCGACCGGACCGGGATATCCTGCTCGCGCACGGATTACCGTGGCGTCCGGAGGACCTGCTTTTCGGGGAAGGGCCATGTACCTACCTCGTATTCGTGCCGTCAAAATCGTCTGTTGACGTGCAAGCGCATCTGGCGGCGTTCGAGGTCGCGGAAATTGCCCGGATCGCTTTTGGTCGCGGCTATCTGCGCGGCGACATGTTGGACGATCTCGACCTGAAGCCCTTTCGTCGAAAAGCCGACGAGTCCTTGGAACCATTCCTGTCCGATGATCTGACGATTTAACCGCACCCATGCCTCATCAACCATCAACCATTAACCATCAACCATTCTTCTCCCCCCATGCTTCAAGATAAATGCGGAGTCATAGGAATCTGGAACGGTCCTGAAGCCGCGCATCTGGCCTATGCCGGATTGTACGCCATTCAGCATCGCGGCCAGGAAAGCGCGGGTATTGCCGTCTCGGACGGCGACCATATCCGGTTGCACAAGGGTATGGGCAAGGTGGTGGACGTCTTTGATGCCGACACGCTGAAACAGAAGCTGATCGGCAATTATGCCATCGGTCACACGCGTTACAGCACGTCCGGGGGCAGCCTGGATAAGAACACGCAACCGTTGCATGCGCACCTGGCCGTGGGCGAAGTGGCGATCGCGCATAACGGTCAGATCACCAACGCCGTAACCCTGCAAGACGAACTCGAGGAGCATGGCGCGATCTTTCAGACCTCGTCCGACACGGAAATCGTCTTCCATCTTATGGCGACGCACGCGCGCAAGACCTTCATGGAGCGGTTGATTCATGCTGTCGGCCGTATTCAGGGCGCTTTCTCGCTTGTCCTGTTGCACAAGGACCAACTTATCGGCGTGCGCGATCCCGACGGGTTCCGCCCGCTCTGCCTCGGCCGGAAAGAGGACTCGTATGTGCTCGCCTCCGAGACGTGTGCCCTCGACCTCATGGGCGCAAAATATATCCGTGACGTCGAACCCGGCGAACTGGTCGTGATCAGTCGCAACGGCGTTGTATCGCAGCGCATTGCCGAAGCGCGGGAAGGTCGCTTCTGTGTCTTCGAATTGATCTACTTCAGCCGGCCGGACAGCTTGTTCAATGAACGCTCGATCTTGGGTATTCGCCGTGCGTTGGGCTGGCAGTTGGCGCAGGAGGCCCCGGCGCCCGGGGCGGACGTCATCATCAATGCGCCGGATTCCAGCAATGCGGCGGCCCTGGGCTATGCGGACGCGTCGGGCGCCCCTTACGAGTTGGGTATGATCCGTAATCATTATGTCGGCCGCACGTTCATAGAACCCGCCCAGTCCATTCGCGATTGGCGCGCGCGTATCAAATACAATCCTGTACGTAGCGCAATCGCGGGGAAAAGCATCGTGTTGGTGGACGATTCCATCGTGCGCGGCACGACCAGTCGCCGCCTGATCCGTATGCTCCGCGAAGCCGGCGCGCGCGAAATCCATCTGCGCATTAGCAGCCCGGTCTTTGCGCATCCGTGTTACTACGGCATTGATACACCCGACTACGACCAGTTGGTCGGACACCGTATGGGCAGCGTGGAACGAATCCGCGAATATCTCGAGACCGACAGCTTGAATTACCTCAGCGATGAAGGGTTGAAAAAGGTCATGTTGGAGTCCGCCGGTCTGAACAGCTATTGCGACGCCTGCTTCTCCGGAAACTATCCGGTGCCGGTGGAGAAGAGTAAGAAGTAGGAAGTAAAAAGTGAGAAGTGAATTTCGACACCCGACACCCGACACCCGACACACCCCGCCTCTCACTGAACCCTGAACCCTGAACCCTGAACCCTTCCCCCGACTCCATGAAGAACAAGAAATGACTACGAACCAAGAGAAATACAAATCCGCCGGCGTCGATGCCGAACACGCGGGCGACCTTATCCGGGGCCTGATGGCGGATGCCGGCGCCACCGGCCCGTTGCCGCGCGATTATTATTGTCAGTTGCTGCCGTTGCCCGATTGGATGGCGGCGCATCACGGCTCGTATCTGGCGCTTGGAACGGACGGGGTCGGCACCAAACTTCTGCTCGGCACGCAAACCGGCCTGCTCAACTGCATCGGTCAGGACCTCGTTGCCATGGTGTACAACGACCTCATTACCTGCGGTGGACAACCTTTTGCGTTCCTCGATTACTATGCGGCGGGAAAACTGGATGCCGACCAATACGCCGCCGTCATCCGCTCTATCCGCGCGGCATGCGACGCGTGCGACATGCCGTTGCTCGGCGGAGAGACGGCGGAAATGCCGGGCCTCTATCGTGTCGGCGAATTCGATCTCGCCGGCTTCGGCGTGGCCGGTGTGCGGGAGCCGGAGATCCTCGCCCCGGTCCGCACCATGCCGGGCGACGTGCTCGTCGGGTTCCCGTCCAGCGGCTTTCATAGCAACGGCTACTCGCTCATCCGCAAGGTCATCTCCGAAAAGAAACTCGACCTGGACGCGGAACACACGTTCAACGGAGCGACGCGCGCGCTGAAATCATGGCTCATGGAGCCGACACGGCTCTATACGGATGTCATAGCCGCCATTCGTGCCGGAGATATCGATGTCATTGCGCTCGCGCACATTACCGGCGGGGGCTGGTTCGAAAATCTACCCCGCGCATTGGCGGAGGGATGCGGCGCACGGCTCGATGGCCGGGCCTTTGACGCGCCGCATAGCGCGCTGTTTCATTGGTTTGCGGATGTTGCGGCCATGTCTCGCGAGGAAATGTTGGCCACGTTCAACGGCGGATACGGCCTGGTCGCCGTGTGCCGCCCGCCCGCCGTAGACAACATCCTTGAAATCTTTCCCGACGCACAAGTGGTAGGTGAAGTGGTCGAGCGGGGTGCAGGGCGTGTCGCGGTTACTTGAGTACCACGACCTCCAGGTTCTTTACCAAGCGGAAATGTGCTTCGTCCGCCGAGCCGACCAAGACCGCGGATTCGAGCGCGCGGGCCGTGGCGGCGACGGCCATATCGTTTTGCGGAATAAGGCGCCCCTTGCGGGCGCATTCGTAATAGATATCAGCGTAATGCTCGGCGATGCGTTCGTCGAAGTGGACGATGGTGGTCAGGTCGCGGATTTCCGCGAGCCGGGCGCGTCGTTGCGCGGCCTTGACGGCTCCGCCGGCCAAGCGAACACCGATCAGCGCCTCGGCCCAGACGATGGCGGGCATCCAGAGACGAGATTCGGCAAGTTGCTCCGGGAGCGTCGGCCGATCGAGCTGGCGTTCAAGGGCAACCAATGCGGAGGTGTCGAGGATCACGCCCATGGATTTTCAGCCGGGCGATCGGAACGGCCGACTCTTTCCAACGCATCCGCCCAATCCGGATCGGGGTGGTGGGTACGCCAGCGTTCGACGAATTCGCGCAGGGTGCAAGTTTCCGGTTCAAGCGGACGCAGTTCCGCTACGGGTTTGTTGTTCTTTTCGATGACGAAATGGCGACGCCCGTAGCGCACTTGCGCAAGATAATCGCTGAAATGCCGCACGAATTCAGTGCTTGGTACGGGACGCGAAAAATTACGAGAATCTGTAATTTTCATAATAATGTAAAATAATACGAAGCAAGGGTGGCGTCAAACATGAAAAAATTCATTATCCTGATTTCCGGACGCGGATCGAACATGGGCGCGTTGCTGAAGGCGTACAAAGAGGGCCATCTTCAAGCCGAGCCGGCACTGGTCATCAGTAATCGGTCACAGGCGCCCGGACTCGAAACGGCCCGGTCTTTCGGCGTGCGCACGGAATTCATCTCGTTCAAGGACGGGCGGGCGGGCGAACAGCGCACGATCGAGTTGGCGCGGGAGGTCGGCGCCGAGTTCATTGTGCTGGCCGGATTCATGCGGGTGCTCACCGAAACGCTGATCAATGCGTTCCCAAATCGGATCATCAATATTCATCCCTCGCTCCTGCCCGCCTTCCCCGGCTTGCACGCACAGAAGCAGGCGCTGGATTACGGCGTGCGTGTGAGCGGGTGCACGACGCATTTCGTGAATGCCGGCGTGGATACCGGCCCCACCATCCAGCAACGCGTCGTCGAAGTGAAGCCCGACGATACGGAAGAAACACTTTCCGCCCGCATTCTCGCGGAGGAACACGGGCTTATCGTCGAAACCGTCAACCTGCTGGCGACAAACCGCTTGTCGACCGAGGAAGGCAGGGAAGTAACAGTATTAACCGCAGATAACGCAGATGAGCGCAGATGAAGATTGTATTGCGGATAACTATCCGCGCAATCGGCGTAATCTGCGGTTTCTCTTAATAAATGCTTTGGGTTGACTGGAAGGGAAGAACTCTAACCGCAGATAACGCAGATGAAGAGCGTATAAAATAAGGAGATTTCTCTTATGCCGGCATTTAGCATCATTGGCAAAGGAGGGCGGGAATACGCGCTGGCATCGATTCTTGCCCGAGCGCACAAGGTCTACTCCTTCGGCGGATCGGACGCGATACGCGAGATCGCCGAGCCGTTGGACCGCGATGTTGCCGTGGACTTGGAGAAACCCTTATCCGACGAGGCGCGCGACGCGCTCCTTGCCAAACCGGACGCCGTCATCGTCTTCGGCCCGGAACAGCCGATGGCTGCAGGTTGGGTGGACCAAATCCGAATGAAAGCGCCCGATGCGCGCATGCTCGGGCCCAATCAATTCGCCGCTCAGCTCGAGTCCAGCAAGTGGTGGGCCAAGGAATTCATGCGGCGTAACGCGATTCCGACCGGCGCGGCCGAGCGTATCAAGACCGTGGAGGATTTTGATCGGTTCACGCTGCAGTTCGAGCCCCCGTACGTGATCAAGGCCGACGGCCTTGCCGCCGGGAAAGGCGTGGCTATCTTCAAGGACGTCGGCGACGCGCGCGCGTTCGTGGACGGCATCGTGAGCGGCGACTCGTTTGGGCTGCCGCAAACGGCATTGATCGAGGAGTTCATGGCCGGACCGGAATTGAGCGTCTTCCTTTTGTTAGACGGATCGTGCGCCATGCAAATCGGGACGGCACGCGATTATAAGCGCGCGTATGACAACGACGAAGGACCCAACACCGGCGGCATGGGCTCGTTTACGCCCGTACCCGATATCTCCGACGACGATCAGCGCGAGATATACGAAACGGTATTGCGCCCGATCCTCGACGGATTAAACAAGGACGGCATCTTTTATCGCGGCTTCCTCTATGTCGGCCTTATTCGCACGGCGCAAGGTTTCCGGGTGTTGGAGTTCAACGTGCGCTTGGGCGACCCCGAAACGCAGGCCGTGTTGCCGGTCCTGGGCGATAGGTTGCCGGCCCTCCTTGAATTGGCCGCGACGGGAGCATTGAACCAATATTCGGAGGACGTGGACCGCGTGGCCGATGCGTTCATGCGCATACCGACCGGTTCAGCGGCCGTCTGCGTCGTCATGGCGTCAGAGGGATATCCAAGCGCTTCCCCGTCCGGATTGCCGTTGACCGGGTTGGATGAGGCGTCACGACAACTGGCGCCGGGTCAGTATATCTTTCATGCAGGGACAAGACGTTCGCCGGAAGGCTGGGTCACCAACGGTGGACGCGTGCTCAACGTGGCGAGCGTGGCGGACTCGATATCCTCGGCGCGAGCGAAGACCTATGAGCTGATTTCACAGCTTGCTTTGCCGAATCTACGCTATCGCACGGACATCGCGCGGCAGGAGGGGTAATGTCACCCTTGGACAAGTCAATTCCATGCTTGCGATCGTGCGTTTGAAATTAACCTGTTTATAGATGTGGCTCTTACACTTGATTTTTTTGCCCGGCTCCCGCATCGTATCAATCCATTCCTATCGCGCCCCCATCGTCTAGAGGCCTAGGACGCAGGGTTCTCATCCCTGTAACACGGGTTCGAATCCCGTTGGGGGTGCCAGTCACCAGAGTTTCGCGATTTTCCCTGTGAATGGTGGCGAACTCTTGTGGCGCGAAACACGGTGACTGGCGCGCCGGACCCGTAAACGGCGAAACGCT
>SLGY01000223.1 GCA_007136425.1 Kiritimatiellia bacterium | reverse complement strand
GTCTACGCGCCACCCCGATGTATCGCGTACCGCTCAAGCGGCCTTTGAAGAAGGTCACCTCCGAATCGATCACGTCGCGATACGGCGCCACCCGAACTCCCAGCCGCCCGCCGCCGCGCGGATCCAACAGATCGTCGCTTGTGTCCCAATCCACATGAACCGGCACATATACCAAGCCGAACCGTTTCTCTTCCGTCGCGTCACGTACCGAGCTGTAACGGAAGCCCGTCCCCAAACCGGCCAACAGACCGCGTCGCAAGGTGCGTTCCACGCCGACCAGTCCGCCCACGTTTCGGCTACGGAAGGCGTCCGTATCGTCCAAGGCCGCACGTAACGTAATCCGCAACGCCTGGTCGACCCGGAGAAAATCCGGCTTCAGGAATCGCGTTTCAACGGCATACCCGATTTCGGAAGCGGACCATAACAATCCAAGCCGTTCCCCTTCGCGCAACAGGTTGCGATGCTCCCACATAACGCGACCGCGCGCCCCCTCATCACTGGCATACCCCACACCGAAACCGATGGAACGATGCCTGCGCTCGCTTAAAACAATCTGCAACGGTAACGCGCCCTCGTCCGTGAGTTCCTCGCCCTTCACCACGCGTACGGAAGAAAACAAGTCGGAATCCGTCATGCGCCGCTGCGCCAAACGCAACAACCGACCGTCGAACGGCTCGCCCGGTTGCCACGGAATCTTGCCTCGCACGAAACGTTCGCGCACCGACGATAACCCGTCCACGTCCGTTTCCCCGAAAACGGCAAAATCGCCCGCATGATATCGATAGGTCACATCGACCGCCCGGGCCGCATGCTCCACGCGCACGTCCCGTTCGTCGGCTCGCGCAAAGGGATACCCTTCGCCCCGTAACGCTTGTACAATACGGTCCTCCGCCCGAATAATCGCACGCGCCAGAGCCGGCTCGCCCGGCACCAGCCCCACCTTTTCGGGCGGGGGCGGACGCGGCTTGTCGTTGTCGTCCGTCCGCGGAACAATCCGCACATCACGAAACTTGTACAGCGGGCCCGGCTCAATCTCGAATCGGACCCGCGCGGGCGTCCGGTCCGTGCGCAGTCGCACATCCACGGACGCGTCATAGTGACCGTGCGAACGTAGCACTTGAATAAAGCGCGGCACGTCCCGCTCCGCCCGACGACGCAACTGCATGATACTGATCGGCGGACGATCCTGCAGCGCTTCGGTATCCGATACGCTCATCAGATCATTGCGCAAATCCCGATCCGCGACACCGCTAATGCGCACGCGATACCGGATTTCCAAAGCCGAGTCCTCCGCATGGACGGACACGACCAGGGCCGGAAGGATCGCCCCTGTAAGCAACAGGAAAAACAGGCCGGATATCTTTTTCATTCGGGTCTTGCAAAATCAAATGGTACGCATCCGCAAAGCATAACACGCGGTTCCCGCGAAACAATGGCGAAGAACAGCATATGCTTGACGTACTCCCGCAAGCGCTTATGGTCTCGCCTTCATTCAACCAAGTAAGGAATACCACGATGAAAAAGAAAATTCTTTCAACCGCACTGATGATGACAACGGTTTCCCTTTTCCTCTGCGCCGGGGCCGCAGCCTCGGAAATTAACGGCGAGTGGGAACGCAGCGTTACCCTCGGACTCAACCAAACGCGGGGCAACAGCGACACCTTGTTGCATCGCCTCGCCGCCCGGGCGGAACTCGTCGAAGAAAAATACGAATGGCTGTTTAATCTGGAATGGACTTACGGAGAGAGCGACAAGGAGAAGGACAACGAGTTCGGTCTGTTCGGCGCGGAATATAAGCGTTTGTTAAGTCGACGCCTCTATGTCGATGCCATGGGTGAGATCAGCTACGACGCCATCAAAGACCTCGACTACCGGGTCATCGTCGGACCCGCGGTCGGCTACTTCTTCCGACGCGACAAGACAATTCGACTCAGCGTCGAAGTCGGCCCCTCGTATGTCGGCCAGAAACAGGGCGGCGAGACCGAGGACTTCGTTGCCGTTCGCGTTGCGGAAGACTTCCGCTGGCGCATCAACGAGCATGCGCGTATCTGGCAGAAGACCGAATATATCCCGCGCCTCGACGACGTGAATCAGTTCCTGCTCAATTCGGAGATCGGTGTGGAATCCGCCGTCTCCGCCGCCGTCAGCCTCGGGATCTCCCTTCAACACCGGCACGACAGCAAACCCGCCGACGACGCCAAGCGCAATGATCTATACCTGGTCTCCACGCTCAAATACACGTTTTAGCGTTGGGTCTCAGAAATAACCTCACGATCTCGTGGCTGTTCAGGGAAGACACGAAGGTCGTCCCTCCAGAAATCTGCTCCGTAGCGCCGATTTCCAATCGGCGCATGGCTCCCATTGAAAATGGGAGCTACGGAAGAAGGAATGGGGCTTCGAACCAAATCGTTTAGCAAAGAATCAGGGGTGACCGGCTGGGTGGGGCATCCGGGATATCAGTATCCGTGGTTTCTTCTTCTTTGGTAGCGGCTACGCCGTGTTGCGCCCATGCACGAGTATCGCCTTGTTCCAACGCTGCAGCTAAACTAACATATGGCGAAGATGAGCACGCCGAACGACAAGGCTTCGAAACCCCGCGCCACCACGGATGCGCGCGCCACCGCGGACGCCGTACGCCGCGAAATCGAACGCGAACCGGGCATCCTCAACGCGGAAATCGACGCCCCCCACGGGCGCGTCCGGTTCGAGTACGACGGCGCAAAAACCACCGATCGCGACATCGAACAGGTCGCCGGCCGCGTCGCGCCGGCATTGAACCAACACTTCGACAAATGCCTCCTCCGCCTTGAGGGCCGGGCCTGCGAAGCCTGCGCATTGAAACTGGAACGAAAAGCGCAGGAAGTGCCCGGCGTACATCGCGCCACCGCCACCTTTCTCGGCGGGATCATGAGCATTACCTACGATCACCAAAAATATCCGTGCGACCTGGTCATCGAAAAGATCCGGGACACCGGCGCCCCCGTGAAACCGTACGACACGGAGGAAAAGAGGGGGCGAA
Source organism: Kiritimatiellia bacterium (assembly GCA_007136425.1). Classification (GTDB taxonomy): domain Bacteria; phylum Verrucomicrobiota; class Kiritimatiellia; order SLAD01; family SLAD01; genus SKZA01. The sequence continues at coordinate 9,310 of SLGY01000223.1, read as the reverse complement.
TCACTGAAGATCGCGTGGAAATCGCGTTCACCGGCGCCACGCTCGCATTCATGATTGTCGGCGCGGCGCTCGGACGCTGGACCGCCCTGCCCGCGTGGCCGCTCTACCTGCTCGCCTATATAACGGGCGGCTATTTCGGCGTGCGCTCCAGCATCACCTCGCTGCGCCAAAAGACGATCGATATCGATCTCCTCATGGTGCTTGCCGCCCTCGGCGCCGCCTACGTAGGCGCACCGTTCGAAGGCGCCATGCTGCTCTTCCTTTTCTCCCTCTCCAACGTATTGCAAAGCCACGCCATGGACCGCACCCGCAAGGCCATCTCCTCCCTCATGCAACTGCGACCTAGCCAGGCCCTCGTCCGGCGCGGCGGCGAAACCGTCACGGTACCCATCGACTCGTTGAACATCGGCGACATCACCGTCATCCGGCCCGGGGAAAACATTCCGTTGGACGGCGTGATCGTGGACGGCGAATCGGAAATCGATCAGGCCTCGCTCACCGGCGAATCCATCCCGGTCGGCAAAGGACCCGGCGATACGGTATTCGCCGCCACCACCAATCAAACCGGCTCGCTGGATGTACGCGTCACGCGCAGTTCGCGCGACTCAACCATCGCGCGCCTGATCCGCATGGTGGAAGAGGCCCAGGCGGAAAAGGCCAACACACAACGTTTTCTCGAACGAGCCGAACAACATTACGCGCTCGGCGTCATCCTGTTCACGCTCGGCTTGATCGCGGGACCCGCCCTGTGGGGAACCGCTCCGTTCGAACAAATCTTTTATCGGGCCATGACCGTCATGGTCGTCGCGTCGCCCTGCGCGCTGATCATCAGCACGCCCGCATCCATCCTCTCCGCCATCGGCGGCAGCGCCCGTAAAGGCGTGTTGTTCAAGGGCGGTGTGTTCCTGGAACGCATGGCCGGCGTCAAAATTGTCGCGTTCGACAAGACCGGCACACTTACGCGGGGCGCGCCGGTCGTAACTGATGTCGTATTGCCTCAGCGCGCGCCCCGCGCGGTGGCCGAATTGGATGAAGCCGGACGCGACCTGCTGACGCTCGCGGCTTCCCTGGAAGCGCGGTCCGAGCATTTGATTGGACAAGCCATCGTCGCCTCGGCCAAACGCGCGCATCTTAAACTAGCGGATTGCGGGCAGTTCAAGGCCCGCACGGGACGCGGCGTGTCCGGGATCGTGCGGAACCGACAAGTACTGGTGGGGAACGTGCGCTACTTAACGGAACATGGCGTGGATCTGACGGACTGGGATCAGACATTGACGGGATTGCAACGCGCGGGGAAGACGCCGGTACTGGTCGGAGAAGGATCGGACGGTCAGGCGCGCGTGCTCGGCGTGATCGCTGTGGCCGACGTATTACGCGACGATGCCCGGGAGACCGTTCGTCGCCTGCGCGAAGTGCACGGCGTGGAACAGGTCGTCATGCTCACCGGCGACCACGAAGAAGTCGCCGCCGCTGTTGCGCACGACGCGGGCGTAGACGCCTATCATGCCGAATTGCTGCCCGACGATAAGGTGCGCGTGGTGCGTGAACTCAAAGCGCGCGGCCCCGTCGCGATGGTCGGCGACGGCATCAACGATGCGCCCGCCCTGGCCGCCTCAACGGTCGGCATGGCCATGGGCGCGGCCGGAACCGATATCGCCATGGAAACAGCCGACGTCGTCTTGATGAGCAACAACCTCGACAATGTGCCGTTCGCGCTGGCGATGAGTCGACGCGCCCGCCGCGTGGTGTTTCAAAATCTGGCGTTTGCGATGAGCGTCATCGCCTTTCTCGTCGTTGCCGCCCTCGGTTTCGATCTGCCATTGACACTCGGCGTCGTCGGCCACGAAGGCAGCACCGTCCTCGTCTGCCTCAACGGCCTGCGCCTGCTGCGAACATGACGCGGGGAAAGGGTTCTGGGGACGGGATCTGCACGATAACGCAATCGCAGTCTCCCCATCCCGCCACATCATCTATGTCCCTCTCGTTTCGTCCGGATTTCCGCGCCGCTTTGCTCGTGATTCAGAAGTGTCTACGGGCGAATTCGCGGCCGGAGCCGGTTTTGAGGTAGGCCTCGAATGCGACGGCTTTGTCGCGGTCTCGAAAGGCATGTGCGGATTCGATGCACCACGGCGTGTATCGGGTTGTGGAAGGAACGCCGCCCTGATTATGCTTTTCTAGCCTGGCCTCCAGATCATCACTCAAACCCGTGTACACTTGGTCCGGAGAAGAGAGACTCCGCAAGCGATAGACGTAATGAAAGCCTGTTAACATCGATCATGTCCGTGACTGCCGATAGATGGCTTGCCAGCCGGAGCCTCGCAGCGGGGGCAACACGTCCACCTTCGCTTTCCTCGCGGAGCTCGGGAAGGCTACGGCGGACAGCCTTCGCTCTCCACTTCGCTGCGAGCGAAGGCTGGTGGAGGGTATGGGAGTCGAACCCACGACCTCTTGAATGCCATTCAAGCGCTCTCCCAACTGAGCTAACCCCCCAGCTATTAAACTCTACTCAACCCACGACTTTCCGCCGAAGGCGGACCCGCCTTTGGTCAAGCTTCGAAAGAGACTATAGGGTCGACGGGAACAATGTCAACCATCCGCCACACCAACGCGCAACCGTCCACACCGGATCTTCTGTGCGCGCGTCCCAGCCACGACCGGATTTCTTTTTGCAAGCCCGGTCACTTCGTGTATATGATCCCGAAGACGTTGGAAGGAGGCTTGATTCTATGGGACGCTCAAAAAATCCGGATAAATACGACACCTTACCGTGCATCGAATGCGGCGCGAAATGTTGCCGGTATGTGGCCGTCGAAATCGATACCCCGAAAACCAAAAGGGAATACGACGATATCCGGTGGTACCTGCTCCACGAAAATCTCTATGTTTTTATCGATCACGACAACGCCTGGCACATCGAGTTCCGCACCCGGTGCCGCTCTCTGGGCGACGATCATCGCTGTATCGAATACGAGACCCGGCCGCAAATTTGCCGCGACCACGGATGGCCGATCGGAACCTGTGAATTCTTCGCCTCCCCCTATAAGGTTCGCTTCAAGTCACCGGAAGAATACGAGCGCTATTTGGACCGGAAGAAGATCGACTGGCGATACAAGCGCCGGCCGCGCGTCGAAGAGAAGTGACCAGTATTCAGTGTTCAGTGAGCTGTGAGCTGTGAGCTGTGAGCCAAGATAACGCCGACTACTGAACACTGCATACTGAATACTGAACACTTCCCCTACTCCCGCGTCTTCGCTTCCTGCCAGAACTCCTCCAGCTCGTCCAGCGAACAGTCGGTCAACTTCCGCCCGCCTTCGTGGACCCGATCCTCGATATACCGGAAACGGCGGGTGAAACGGCGAATGGTAAGGTTAAGCACTTCTTCGGCTTCATGCCCCAGAAATCGCGTGAGGTTGACGACGGCAAACAGGAGATCGCCAATCTCGTCACGTACGCGGTCGGCACTTTCCTGCGCCATGGCCATGCGGATCTCTACCAGTTCCTCCTCGATCTTCTCCAGCACGTCCTTGCTTTCCTTCCAATCGAATCCCACCCGCGCCGCGCGGCTCTGTACCTGCTGCGCCTTGTGCAAGGCCGGCAGATGCCGCGGAATACCCGCGACCGCGGATCGGGGGGCGTCCCCTTTTTCCATGCGCTTGATCTGCTCCCAATTCTTCAGCACCTCTTCGGCATCCGATACGCGCGCGTCGCCGAATACATGCGGATGCCGACGGACCAGCTTGTCGGCAATGGATTGCGCTACGTCCTGAAAAGTGAAGGCGCCTTCTTCGTCGCAAATCTGCGATTGAAACACAATCTGGAGGAGTAGATCCCCCAACTCTTCGCGTAACGTGGCGCGGTCTCCGCCGTCGATGGCGTCGATGACTTCGTAGGTTTCCTCGACGAGATTCGTCTTCAGGGTTTCCAGTGTCTGTTCGCGATCCCACGGACAACCGTCCGGCGCGCGGAGTCGGCGCATGATATCGAGCAACCGTTCCAACGGACTCTGATCGGCGGGATCGGTCATGGTGCACGCAGGATGGGCGGGAAGATCAAATGAACGGTTTCACCGGCGCAATCACTTCGAGCAACTCCGCCGCATCGAATTCCGTGTCGGCATCAAGGACCGTGTCCGTTCCGCCGAAATCCTGAAAGGCGGTGAATTCGTCGGCCAGCGCAATACACGGCATCCCTGCGGATAGCGCCGTCTTAGCGGAATAACTGCTCCCCGCCAGCGCGATGCACTGGCGCGGCGTGCGTGCGATGGATTTCGCCATCTTCAACCACACGTCGGCACGCGGAAACGGTCTCGAACCGGGTTCATAGGTAAACACCTTGATGCGACCATGGTCCCCGCCCCAACGTCCCACCAGCGACTTGGCGACCGACTCCTTCTCGCCGGTCAACAGGGCCACTTCCATGTGCCGCTTATGGGCCTCCGCCAATAAGTGTTCGGCGATGGGGTTGAGGGTCGCTTCCGGCGAGGAGAGGTACATCGTCACCCCGCTCTTGACCTCCTTCACCAGATCGTCGACTTCCTGTTTCTTGCCCCCCAACGCATCGAGCAACGCCGGCACGTATGCGGACGGCCGGGCGTTAAGGCAGTGTCGGATGAAAAGAGATTTCGGGACTTCCAACTTCTGATCCTTCAACACGCTGCGCAAGGCTTCGTATTCGGCCTGTCGCGCGTGTACCGCCGCGCCTTCCAATTCGACCAACAGCGCATAAGGGGATTTTGGTTTCGCCTCGGCCTCTTCTTCTTTCTTCGCGGCTTCACCTTCAGCTGCCATGTTCACGTCCTCTCGTGGTTCCACTCCCGTATCGCGTCTCAAGTTTTTTTACTGTAATTGAAAGCCGGAGATTCGGTCAAGCAAGCATCGCGCCCGGGCTATGCGCGCACCGCATTTACTTATTGCGCCGCCCAGCGTATGTTCTTCCCGACGGTTCTTCAAGGAGTTTGCGTAATGCGTTGGTTATCGGGATTGATTCTTGGCGGCGCCTTTCTTGTCGCTACGCACGCCGCCATCGCGGGCGGCGGCCCGCAAAACGTGCTGGTGGTGGTCAACGAGGCCAGCGCGGATTCCATGGCGCTCGGCAACTATTATCGCGAAACGCGCGGCATCCCTCCGTTCAATGTCTTCGGCATTGACGTGGACGTGACGAACAATATGAACACGGTCACGTTCAGCAATCAGGTGCGCAACCCGATTCTCGCCTATATCGCCGACGCCGGATTAAGCAATCAGATCGATTACATCGTCTTCTCGCGCGACATTCCATACCGCGTCTACGATGGCCCGTTCAGCGATGACCATCACAGCAGCATCACCTCCTCCATGTTCTACGGCTTCAAGTTTTCGCCAAGGGTTATTACGGCCTCCGACTGCGAAATCAATCCCGACAGCTATCACGACTACTTCGAAGCGGAACACGCGTTCTCTCACTACGCCACCGGGCACTATATCAGCACCATGCTCAACGCGAGCCTGCCCGACCTCGTACGCGCCGTCGCCGACCGTAGTGCGAGCGTCGACTATCTTGCGCCCGCAGGCAACATCTACTTTATGCACAACACGGATCGCGCCAGACGCATACGCTGGACACAGTATGACGATGCCTCCTTCCTGTTCCGTTTTATTGACACCCCCCTTACACCGATCACGGAATATTTCTCCGCCAACACCATTCCGGCGGGCCTGCTGACCAATACAATGGGTCTCAGTGTCGGCCTGCGTTTTGTCAACGACCCTGCACCGGCCAACCTCATGCCGGGCGCCATCGCGGAGCACCTGACCTCGTTCGGCGGGTTTCTCTTCGATATGGCCAACTCATCGGACAGCCTGCAGATGCCGATTACCGAGTGGATGGATGCCGGCGCTTCCGGCTCGTACGGAACAGTGGTGGAACCGTGCGCCATCACCGAAAAGTTTCCCGAGGCACGGCTCTACTACTGGTACGCGCGCGGATTCAACCTTGCCGAATCCATCTACATGTCCGTCCAGACCCCTTATCAAGGGATCGTGCTGGGTGACCCTCTGACGCAACCCTACGCGCAACCACCACATGTTGAAATCAACGGGCTGGCTCCGCATGAAATGGTCAGCGGGATCATCACCGCCCAGGTCACGGGGGTCTCGGCGCAAGCCAACCAACATGTGGCCCGTATCGACCTGTACATCAACGACCGCTATCACGAGACCCTTGCCGAAGCTCCTCCCACGCCATTGAATACGGTGACCGCAACCATCAACGGCCAAACCCGGGATTATACGGTGGCCGTAAACGATACGCTGGCCGATGTCGCTCAAGGATTGGCCGACAGCATCAATCTCTTCAATCCGCCGCCCCCCGGCCTGCCCGTAACAGCGTTTCCGAGCGGCGATCGGGTCGAACTCCGGCAGGACGCGCTTGGCGAATCCGGAACCCAACTCACCTATAGCGTCACTACAGACATGGGCTTGGCGTCCGAATTGACACTATTCGCAACATCGCCCGGAACCAATCTGTTGGAAACTCCCGCCCATGCGACGCGCATGGTCCGGATACAGGGCACGCCGCAGGAAGGAGATATCGTACGAGCGGTCGTCACACGCACGGACGGCGCTGCATTCACCAACGAGGTCGTCGCCGATGGCGACATCAATTCACGCACCATGCTGATCAACCTCATGAATGCCGTCAATGCCGACACCAATCTACAAGGCGATGCCGGGGTTGAGATGAAGTATCTGGCCCATACCGGCTCGTCGAATGCCGAGGCGGCTTTTGTCGCACGCACAAACGGATGGGAAGGCTACGGGATCGGACTGCACTTCACCAATATCAGCGCTAACCTGGAGCCGCATCACTTTGACGGCTTGATTGACGAGAACGCCGACGCGCTGGCCGCGCGGGGTACGATCTTTCTCGCCGACGGCCGCACGAACCTGACCGCCTCCCATGTCCTCGACACGACCACGTTGCCCGACGGGCCGCACACCCTCAGAGCGGTCGCCTACGACGGCTCGGCCGTTCGTACACAAGGGCACACCCTCATCCCGTTTGTCGTGAACAATCATGACGCCGCCGCGACAATCGCCTATCCCGCTCCCGGCGCGAATATCCCGCTCGGCACGGTTGTAACGACGGCGGTCGACGTGACCTTTCAGTCCGGTTCCGTAACCTCCGTACAGCTTCATGCGCACGGACAATTGATCGAGGAAGCCACCGCGCCACCGTGGGACTTTACCTGGGACACCGCGAAACAGGGCGCCGGCTTGATCGAATTGCAGGCATACGCGTTCAATGATCAAGGCGCCGCGGTCATAAGTCCCACGACAACGGTCCGCGTATTCATGGACAGCGACGGCGACGGCATCCCTGACTGGTGGGAATACCTGCATTTCGACGGTGCAACCAACGCCGTGGCGGATCAGGATGCCGACGGAGACGGAACAACGAACTACGAGGAATACGTCGCCGATACGGATCCGAACGACGAGCAAAGTTTCTTTGCCATTACGCAGATCGAACAGGACAACGAGGGCGAGGTCGAAGCGTTGATCTTCTCTTCCAGCACGGCACGTGTGTATCGCGTGGAGTATCTGGACGATTCATTGACGAACTATCCGGCGTGGACCCCGGCGGATCCGCCGTCCTTCCCCGGGGAACCGCTCGCAACGAAATGGGAAACCACCAACGCGCCACCCGCCACCAACGCCCTGCGCTTCTTCCGCGTGGAAGTCAACGTCCCGTGAAGAGCAGTCTAAACAAAGGCGTAGCCGCCGTCGTTCCGCCAAAGATAGGCGGATCCGCCTCAGGCGGAAAGCGGGGGATAGATTAACCGCCGAGTACCGCATCCACGCTGTTACCCGCCTCCGTCCCAAGGGGACTACGGCGCGGCATGCCAGCGCGGCTACAGAACTTCCTAAACTGCTCTAACCCGACCTATTCGGCGCCTGTAACCTAAAACCCATAACCCAAAACCTCCTTCCCTACCATTCCCGCGTGTGTTCCGTTACGGCCTCGCCCTGGAGGTCGGCGAGAATCTCGCGCACGGACTTGCCCGCGCCGGGCAATACCAGGTCGGGACGGACATCGGCGAGCGGTTGCACCACGAACCGGCGTTGCGCCCAGCGCGGGTGCGGAACGACCAGTCCCCCGCTGTCGATACACTCCGCACCGGCATAGAGGATATCCACATCGATGGTGCGCGGCGCATTCCGATCTTCCGTTCGCCAGCGCCCCATCTCATGTTCGAGCGCGTGCAGGCGCTCCAACCACTCGGCGGGGGTACAGGCACTATTGACTACCAACACGGCGTTCATGAACTTCAGGTGCGCGTACTCCGAGGCAACGCCGACGGGCTCCGTTTCATAAAGGGGGGATTGCCCAACGAATTCCGTTTCGGGATACGCCAGAATCCGTCGCTTCGCATCTTTCATATGAGCGACCAGATCGCCCCGATTACTACCCAAACTGAAACCGATTTCCATGCCCTTAAATCCCCAGCACATCGCGCATGGAATAAAGGCCGGGCTCTTTACCGTAAACCCACGACGTGGCGCGCAACGCACCGATCGCGAAGGTGTCCCGGTTGGTCGCGCGATGGGATAACTCGACGGATTCGCCTTCCGCTCCAAAGATCACCGTATGGTCCCCGACGAAATCGCCCGCGCGCACGGCATGAAATCCGATTTCCGACGCCGAACGCTCATTCTTTTCGAGCCCCTCCCGGCCGTGCCGCGCCACCGTGTCCAGATCCAACTCCATGCCCGCCGCCACCGCGCGGCCCAATCCAAGAGCCGTTCCGCTCGGCGCGTCCTTTTTTCTGCGGTGATGCCGCTCAATGATTTCCACATCGTAGCCGCGCCCTTTCAACGCGCGCGCCGCATCCTCGACAAGCTTGAAAAGCAGGTTCACGCCTAGACTCATATTCGGCGCCATCACCACCGGGATCGATTCCGCCGCCGCCTGTATTGCTTCGCGCTGCGCCTCATCCAAGCCCGTCGTTCCGATCACCCACGCCTTGCCCCAATCGGCCATGCGCGGCGCGTGCGCGGCCGTGCTCTCCGCGAAGCTGAAATCAATCACCACATCCGATGACGGAACAACCGATGCGATGTCCGCCGTAATCGAAACGCCTGCTTGAGTGACACCCGCCGCAATCCCGGCATCTGCGTCCAGATCGGGACAGTCCGGCACATCCACCGCGCCGGCCAAGGCCAAGTCCGTCACGACACCCGACTGCAAACAGCGGATGATCGCCTTCCCCATGCGCCCTCCGGCGCCTATGACCACGGTGTTAAGCATTTTCGATTTTCGATTTTCGATT
>SLGY01000080.1 GCA_007136425.1 Kiritimatiellia bacterium | reverse complement strand
TACCGAAGAAATCGATTGTAAAGCTGATGAAAGCGTCGTGAGACCGTGCTATATTCGCGCGAATCCAGAATTGAGGTCGGGTTATTGCACATACTGCATGCGAGGTGAGAAGTGATAAGAAGACGAATTGAAGAGGTTTCCGAGCGCATCGAGCAGCGGCCTTGGTATCAGCGCGTTGATCCGGCCATTCGTTCATGGATGCGCAGGAACGGATTGACGCTGCTGCGCGTCAGTCTGGGCGTTGTCTTTCTCTGGTATGGTGTCCTGAAATTGGTTCCGGGTCTCAGTCCGGCCGAAGCGCTGGCGACGGACACGATTCGCGCCATTACTTTCGGGGCTCTGCCCGATCGGATGATCGGAGTCGTCCTGGGTACGTGGGAGCTGATCATCGGTGTGGGGCTTTTGACCGGATGGATGATGCGCCTGGTGCTGTTGCTGTTGTTCCTGCAGATGCCCGGGACTTTCCTGCCGGTGTTTCTTTTCACTGATCGCGTGTTCGAAATCGTGCCCTTTGTGCCGACCATTGAGGGGCAATACATTTTCAAGAACCTGATTCTGATCAGCGCCGGGATCGTGTTGGGCGGTTTCCTTGAAAAGGATCCGATGGGCGGCGTGCAGACGCCGAACGGCAAGCAAGAATGACGGCCGCCCGGCCGGTGCGTTGTATTGGTATTATGCGCCGCTCAGCAGGTGGAGGTTGAGTCGTTCGGAGAGCAGGCGTCCGGCGAGCACGCCGCGTACGCTGCTGCCGCGCGCATCGACGCGCGGAGAATACACCCCGACCCCCATGCGGCCCGGCGCGACAATCAGCACGCACCCGGATACGCCGCTCTTGGCGGGCAGGCCGACTTCATAAATCCATTGTCCCGCATAGTTGTACATCCCGCACGAGAACATCACGCTCAAGGCCTTGCGCACACATTCCGTATCGAGCAACACTTCGTCCGATCCGGGGGCGCGGCCGTGCCGGGCCAGTACGGCGCCCAGCCGCGCGAGGTCCTGTGTAGTAACCCGTACGGAACAATGTTTGAAGTACAGCGCCAGCACGTCTTCGACCGGATGATCGATCAGCCCAAAATTCTTCAACAAGTGCGCAATGGCCCGGTTCCGTTCGCCCGTGCGTTGTTCCGATTGAAATACGGCGTCGTCGATCTCGACGTTTTCGCGTCCGAGTAACCGCGCATAGACGGCAAGCGTCTTCTCCAGGGCCTTCTCGCCATGTGCCGACATCAGCAAGTCCGTGACGGCGATGGCGCCCGCATTGACCATCGGGTTGAACGGGCGCTTATGGTGATCCAGCTTGATGATCGAATCATAATCTTCGCCCGTGGGTTCCACACCGACGCGTTCCGCAATGGTATCATCATCCAGACAGGCCAATACGCAGAGATGACTCAAGACTTTGGATACGGATTGGATCGTGAACGCATGATCGGCATCGCCGCGCCGGGTCATGTTCCCGTCCGCATCGCAGATCGAAAGGCCGAACAGGTCGGGATCAACGGCGCTCAGTTCGGGGATGTAGGAAGCCGGTTCGCCGTCGGTCGCGCGACTCGCTTCATCAAAGACCTCGGTCAGTACCTGTTCGATTTCGTCCGGCCCGCTCATGGCGCTTACTCGACGTAGGGGGTGGGTGGGGGACAGAATTGCTGGAGCAGGGAATGGGTGTCTTCCAGAAGGAATTCGGACAGGATCCGGACGGTATTCGGAATGGCGGAACGATGAATGATCTCGTAACTGTGCGTATTTTTCGTGGGGATACAGATCAGTCCGGAGAACGGGGAGCGTCCCGACGATTTCGCGTGGGAGACATCGCTGCGGTAGCTGGACAGCGCGGCCGTCTGGACGTGCATGCCGATGCGCTCCGCGACGTCGAGAAAATGGTCCGCCACCTGCCGGTCATACAAAGCCTCTTCATCGCGATAGACGAGAATGGGGGAGGGCGTAAAATCGATACTGTACTCTTCTTCCGCGGGGCCGACGTCCAGGCCCAGGGTTAAGGCGGCGGGCACGTTGCGCGCCGCGAATTTGGCTCCGTGCGCGCCTACCTCTTCTTCCGCCGTCAACACGATATAGAGATCAGGGAAGGGGCGCTGATTCCGGTCCTTCAATTGCCGGGCCAGGGCCAGCAGGGTGGCGATAGCCGCGCGATTGTCGAAAAAATATCCGGCCCAGAAATCGCCGAGATCCGTGAGGGTGCGTCGGTGGCGGGCGATCACGATACGCGTACCCGCGCGGATCCCCTTTCTGTACAGCGCCTCGCGCGAGAGGCCGGTGAAAACGTGCGTATCGCTCCACGTCATGGCCTTGTTGCCCATGGAATGCTGTATATCGTACGCCGTCGAGGAGTTCTCGCTGACGTGGACGGAGCCCGCGCCCAGTATCCCCATTTGCCGTTCGTGCCGTCCAAGGATCTCCACGGGCCCGACACCAATGAGATTGGGATAGATTCCTCCGAGCGGATCGACGCGAATTAGGCCGTCTTTTTCAATGCGCTTAACCATCAGCGCAATCTCGTCCATATGCGCAAAGATGCGTACGCTGTCCTGTGGATCATCGGATTCGCCGTCTACAAATCCAATCAGATTGCCCACTTCATCGCGCCAGACTTTGTCGCACGAGGATTCCAGAAAAGGGCGGCAATAATCGGCGACCTCCTGCTCATAGCCCGAGGGGCCATATTGCCGGCACAGTTCGTCGAGCGTCGTCTTGATATTGAAATCACTCATGGAAGGAATACAGCACGTCCGCCCGTATCATGTCCAGTGGCATTTTGACGGATGTCCACGACTCTCAATTCCCCTCTTTTCTCGGTTGACACGAGAAATACATAATGGTAAACGTTTACATTATCAAGTTCTCCGTCGACAGAAACATGGTTAGCTAAATGTAATCGTTTACAATGAGGTTACAGGATGAATCATACGGCGTCTATGACGAATGAGGGGCGGGTCGCATCGTATGGGCCTTTGCAGTTGGTGCATCCGTCGAATCCGGTGGCGGGACATTGGTGTTTGTCGTCCGACGGGTTGATTGTCGGGCGCGAATGCCATTGCGATATTGTGGTCGACGACTGCACGGTGTCCCGGCGGCATGCCTATCTACAAGTGCTCGGTCACGATCGCGTGCGCGTGGTCGATCTGGGCAGTCGGAATGGTACACGCATCAATAACCGTCGGTTGGAACACGAAGGGGTATTGCAGGTGGGCGATCGCGTTACCTTCGGCGTGGTGACGTTCGTGCTGCAGGGGGCGGTGCAGGACGATCGGCGGTCTTTACCGGCGATCTCCGTTGAGGCGGAGCCGGACGATGAACTCCGGGGCGTGGTCGAGAGTGTGCCCGCCAACCGGCCCTTGACCAGGCCGGCTTTTCCCGATGGTTCGGCGGCTCGCGCGTTCGTTGCGCTGTCCGAGTTGACCGTTGACGATCACGATCTTCTGGAAGGCGTATGCCGGAAGGTATTGAAACTGTTGAGCCGCATCCTGAAAGGGGAACGATATGCGATCTTCCTTCCCGCTACGGAACCGGGCGCGGTGGACCTGCTTGCGCATTATCAGATTGCCGTTGCGGCCTCGGTTCCGTCGATGACATCGCGCGCGATCATTCGCGAGGTCATGGTAAAGAGGCGGGCGCTGCATTATCGTGAAGGGGCCGGCGGCCGGCAGTTTACCGGTAGCAAGGCGGTTTCGCTGCAAAGAGTTCGGTCGATCATGGTCGTGCCGTTGATTTGCGAGGCGCGTGTGTCCGGCATGTTGTACGCGGACACGACGCAACGGAAACAGCGATATAATGAAGGTGCCCTGACGCTGCTGATCGAGTGCGGGCGCCTCTGTTCTTCGAAAATCGTCGAGTGGGAAGACGCGACATCAGGGGCGCACGCGTAGCAGCTCGTTAGAGCCGTTTAAACAAAGGCGTAGCCGCCGTCGTTCCGCCAAAGGCGGATCCGCCTCAGGCGGAAAGCGGTGGATAGATTACCGCAGGATACCGCTTCCACGCTGTTACCAGCGCGGCTACAGAATTCCTTAAACTGCTCTAAAGAACGGCAGCATGCACCCGGATACGGAACCGTCTTCGTAGCCGCGCCCGTGAGGGCGTGGACATGCGTGACGATAAATATCCGGCCGGTAAGCAGGGCCGCTCCGTCTTGGTTGCTATTGGACTGAGCGCGCCGCCCCGGATGCGGAACTGTTTTCGTAGCCGCGCCCGTGAGGGCGTGGACATGCACACCGAAGAGCTTTTCAACGGACTGGTATAGAGTCCGACCTTCCGCAGCCGTGTGCGGGGGGATCAGTATTTCGGCAGCTCGGGATCGACGGTGTCGGCCCAACCGATGATCCCGCCCACGAGATTTCTTACCTGGTTGAATCCGGCTTCCGACAGGAATTTCGTGGCCCTTGCGCTGCGCGGTCCCGTGCGGCACAAGGCAACGATGGGCGCGTCCCGGTCGAGTTCCCCGACGCGACGTTCCAGTTGATTGATTGGAATCAACGTCGCGTTCGGCAGATTGCAAATCTCGTATTCATAATCTTCTCGCACGTCCAGCAAGGTAAACGGAGTGCCCTCATCGATTAACGTCTTCAGTTCTTGCGGGCTGATTTCCTGTTCCGGTTCGAGCCGGATCTGGTCTTCGTCCGTGCCGATGCCGCAGAATTGCTGGTAATCGATGAGTTCCGTAACGGTCGGGTTCTCGCCGCAGATGGGGCAGTCCGGGTCCTTACGCAGCCGCAGTTCACGGAAAGACATCGTCAGGGCGTTGTACAGCAGGAGCCGCCCGATCAAGGGTTCGCCGATCCCCGTGATGAGTTTCACCGCTTCGGTGGCTTGAATCACACCAATGATGCCCGGCAATACGCCGATGACCCCGCCCTCGGCGCAACTGGGCACCAGGCCGGGCGGCGGCGGCTCGGGATACAGGCAGCGATAGCAAGGCCCTTTCTCCGCCCAAAAGACGGATGCCTGCCCCTCGAAACGGAAAATACTACCGTAGACATTGGGTTTGCCGAGCAGGACACAGGCGTCATTGACCAAGTAACGCGTCGGGAAATTGTCGGTTCCGTCGATGATGACGTCGTACGGGCGCATGAGATCAAGCGCGTTATCGGAGTTGATGAAGGTGTCATACGTTTCCACCTCGACATGCGGATTGATATTGGCAATGCCGTCCCGTGCCGATTCCAGCTTGGAACGTCCGATGTCGTTGGTGCCGTGAATGATCTGGCGTTGCAGGTTGGTTGCATCCACGACGTCAAAATCGACCAGACCGATCTTTCCGATGCCCGCCGCCGCTAGATAAAGGGCGAGGGGAGAACCCAGGCCACCCGTGCCGATGATGAGTACGCTTGCGGCCTTGAGCTTCTTCTGGCCAGTCATCGTCATCTCAGGGATGATCAGATGTCGGCTGTAACGCTCGATTTCCTCTTTGGACAGCGTCACGTTCGCGTCCGACACGAGGCCTTGGGCTGGGGCGCCGGTTTCCGTCACCGGCCTGCCACCCGCCACGGCGGGCACAATGGTGACCGCGTCGCCCGGTTTAAGCTCGGTTTCCTTCTGTTTCAAGTAGCGTATGTCGTCGTCGTTGACATACACGTTGACGAAATTACGCAGGTTCCCGTCATCGTTGAATAGATGATGCCGCAGGTCGGGGTAGCTATCCGCTAATACGGTGAGGATCTCGCCTACGGTATCGCCCTCGATTTCGATGGAATTCTGATTGTTCGCGTATTGCCTCAACGCGGTGGGTATGTGAATTGGAATGCCCATGTCTTCTCCTTCAGTCCTCGATCTTCATCTCTACTTCATCAAATTGTGACCGGTCATCCTGTAACGTCCATGCGGTCATGTCCGCCGGTTCCCCTTGTTCGATGGATACGATGACGTATATGTACCAGGGCCACGCCTGTTCCACGTCAAATGCGGACGGCCGGGCGGGCGCGTCGGGATGCGAATGAAAGAAACCGAGCACGTCGAGCCCGTCTTTCCGCGCGTTCCGTTCCACAGCCATGAACCGTTCCGGCGCGATCAGGTACCGGTTATGTTTGGCCTCGTCCTCTCTCGCATTCTCGACGGGTTCCACCCGCGCGATACGCCGTGCATCACCGTCTTCGATACGGCCGATCAGAAAACCGCAACACTCGTGCGGATAGCTTTTTCGTCCCTCCCGCCGAACGGTTTCAACAACAGCATGACTCAAATGCACGGACACGCCTTTATTCCCTCCAGTAATCCATGTCGATGTATTTCTGGCCGCCGTCGCACAGTACCGCCACGATGACGCCCTCGGATGCCTTTCGCGCGATTTCGTAGGCGCAGTGAACCGCCGCGCCGGCGGATATGCCGATCAACAGACCCTCTTCACGCGCCACGCGTCGGCACATGGCTTGGGCTTCTTCAGTGCGCACCCAGAAATTCTCGTCGGCCAGGTCGGCGTCATAAATGGCGGGCACGAGGTTGGTCGGCAGGTGTTTCAGTCCTTCCAGTCCATGCATCGGCGAGTCCGGTTGAAATGAAACCAGGCGAATATTCCGATTAAATTCCTTGAGACGGCGGCCCGTGCCCGTAAACGTGCCGCTGGTCCCGAGACCGGTAACGAAATGCGTCAACGCCCCGTCCGTCTGGCGGATCAGTTCGGGGCCCGTACCATGATAGTGCGCCTGCCAATTGGCGTCGTTGCTGTATTGGTCGGGATAAAAGTAGGTGTCCGGGGAAGCCTCGTACATGCGAATGGCTTCTTCAATGGCGCCGTCCGATCCGAGGTGTGGCGCGGTTAATATCAGTTCCGCCCCGTACGATTCGAGCAATTGTCTCCGAATCAGGCTCATGTTCTTGGGAACACAAAGGCGCACACGATAGCCCAGCGCCGCGCCGATCATGGCATAAGCAATGCCGGTATTCCCCGACGTGGCGTCCAACAGAATCTTGTCCTTCGTCAACTTGCCCGTCTTGATGCCGTCCTGGATCATGTTCAGCGCGGCCCGATCCTTTACGGATCCGCCCGGATTGAACCATTCGGCCTTGCCCAGTATGCGGACCGGAGCGACCTCGGCGGATAAACGGCGCAATTCAAGCAGCGGCGTGTTGCCGATATGTTCCGTAATATCCGTGACCCGGTCGGTGTGTTCTCCCGGCCGGGAATCAGCGAATGACTCTAACTCTTGTGTTTTCATTGGATTACGCAAAACATCGGTCCCTCACGAGAAACGCGAAACCGACGAGATATTCCCCGTTTTCTACTCAAATATCCGTACGGTTCCCGAGAGAGCCGTAGTATTTTGTCGGGGATTCCAGCAACCCATACGACCTAAACCCTATTATGTCAATCGGAGTTTAGGCTTTCCTTGGGCTTTTGTGTCGGAACTGGGTTTTTCGGAAGAAGTTGTCACTTCTTCTTTTTCCCCGGATTTGGGCTCGGATGGGGAGGAGGCAGGCGGTTTCGGGGTGTTCTGGGCCGGGCTGGCAGGAGCTTGCTGGCGCAGGCGGATGTATCGATCGTTCAGTTCGCGGAAAGATCGGACGATCTGAATGTGAGTGGATTCCAGTTCTTCGAGGCGTCGCCTGGTCTTGTCCGATTCCTCCCGTTCGCGGTGCAGGCGGTCTTCCAGCTGTCGGACGCGCGTGCCGGCTTCCTGTTCCACTGCGTCGCGATCTTCGCGGAGCGTGTTGAGTTCGTCGGTCTTCTCGCGTAATTGCTCAAGGAGCGAATCGTAATTGTCCGATAGTTGTTGATAGGACTCCATTACCGCCGTTGGCATGGTGGAATCGCCCATACCCGTTCCGTCAAGCGTCCCCTGCAACTGTTCCACGTTCTTTTCCAGTTGAGTGGCGCGATAGGACAGGCGGTCGCGGGCGGATTGGGCTTCGTGGAGCTGATGACGCAATTCCCGGTTTTCCTCGGCCAGTTTCTCCTCGGCTTCCAAGCGCTGTGTATGTTCGGCTTCGTACAGTACCTTCCATTTTTGCGCGTCTTTCAGCGAGTCGTCGCGGCCAAGCACCGTGGAAGAAGCTTGTGGCTCTTTCCCTTTGGGCGGCGGGGTGGGGGCCTCGGCCAGACGCTTTTCGAGCGTAGCCACCTGTTGGGAAAGCTCATTCATTTGTTCCTGCAGCGAGATCTTTTCCTCGCTCACTTCCGCCGTCTGCCGGGCAAGTCCTTGATTTTCGTCGGCGAGTTCTTCGATCCGGGCAAGCAGGTGCATGTGGCGTCGCGAAAAAACGTACAGCAACCGCTCGGCGGCGCTCTTGGTTTCCTGCGAGGTGATGTGCCGGATGGGTGTATCCAGGGTAATGGAACCGTCGGTGATCAGCTCGCGAAGCGCGAGCACATGAAGCGGACCGTACGTGTCGCCATTGTCGAGCAGGATTTCGAAATCCATCTCCAACCCGGCTACGGACGGGGCGGTCACCCAGTTAGCACGGTCCTCCGAAAGTTCGTCTTCCGGGGCGATGCGTCCGTCTTCGGCCCACTGGCGGAGCGCGTCGATGTCGGCCGGACCATATTCGGCGCCGTCACTTTTTCGTAGATACCATGAAGCCATAAGGATGCTTATTCCGGAATGAAGAGCTGTTGGCCGACCCGCAGGCGGTCGGGGTTTTCAATATTATTGGCTTCAACGATCACACGGGTTGTCACGCCATAGGCTGTTGCGATATGCGAGAGGGTTTCGCCGGGGGCGACCGTATGCTCATAGCCGTAGCCGGAATGCGTCGTGCGCGCTTGCGCCTGCTGTCGTCCGGCTTGTTGGCTGCGCATCAGCTGTTCGATCGTCGTGCTTAATCGCTCCACAATCTCCTGTTTATCGTTTTCCCGGGCTTGGTCTACCTCCCGGATGCGTCGCTCAAGGGAAGCGATGCGGGCCTCGGCGCTCTGCGTTTGCGCGTCCGCCGCGCGCGCCTGCTCGCTGCGCAGGTTGTCGAGTTCGCGGTGCATGCGCTCGATTTCCAGCTCCAACCCTTCGATCTGTCCGGAGAGGCGTCGGATATCTTCCTGCACCATTAATGCGTCTTCACGCTGGTGTGCGGCTTCTCGCGCGCGCCCGTCCTGATAGGTCACACAACCGGTCCCGACGCCGAGCGTCAAACAACCGGCAAGAAGCAGGCCCCGCGTTATATGTGTGATGCGAATCATAATTATTGCCGAGTATAGCCCTTCTTTTTGGCGCTTGCCACCACAAAGTCGTTCCTGCATCATCTTGCGCTGCAATGAGGGCGGGTTTCGAAAGATTCCCGTTGAAGGAGGTCATTCAATGAGCAAAGAAACCCTGATCAAGAACGCACGGGTGTGGCCGTCCGCCCACCGTGAAATTATTGAGAACGGGAGCATCCTGATCCGTGACGGGCGCATTGTCAAGGTGGGACACTTCCGGTATCGCGCGGACATCGAAATTGATGCGGGCGGCGCAATCGCCATGCCGGGTTTGATTCAGACGCACGTGCACCTGTGCCAGACGATCTTTCGCGGCATGGCGGAGGATATGGCCCTGTTACCCTGGTTGCGCGGTTACATTTGGCCGATGGAAGCCGCACACGACACGGCCTCGCTGCGCGCGTCCGCCCTGCTTGCCTGCGCCGAGATGATTCGCGGCGGGACCACGGCTTTCATGTCGATGGAAACCACGCGCCACACCCGGACGGTCTGCGAAGCGGTGCACGAATCGGGGTTGATGGGCGTTGTGTGTCATTGTCTGATGGACGAGAGTGGCGGCTATCCGCCGATCGCCGAAAAGACCGAAGACGCCTTGGCGTATTGCGATATGCTGCTTGATGAATGGGGCGATGACCCCGATATCGCAATCGGGGTGGCCCCGCGTTTCGCCTTGAGTTGCACGTCGGACAATATGCGGACCGCCTGTGACTATGCCCGCGATCGCGGGCTGTTACTGCATACCCATGCCTCCGAGCAGAAGGAGGAAGTAGAGCTCGTTCGCAAAAGAACCGGCCTGTCCAACATCGAATACCTGCACTCGGTCGGTTTAACCGGGCCGGATGTCGGGCTGGCGCATTGCGTGCACACCGATGAACGCGAGCGGGATTTGCTGGTTCAGACCGACACGCGTGTCCTGCATTGTCCTTCGGCCAACCTGAAACTTGCGTCGGGCACGGCGCCCATTCCCGAGTATCTGGAGATGGGGCTGGTTGTTTCGCTGGGCGCGGACGGCGCGCCGTGCAACAACCGCCTTGACCAGTTCATGGAAATGCGCCAAGCGGGCCTGATCCAGAAACCGCGCTTGGGGCCCGACGCCCTGTCCGCCGCCCAACTCGTCGCCGCCGCCACCGAGGGCGGGGCGCGCACGCTTCAGCGCGAACAGGAAATGGGCACGCTCGATGCGGGGAAAAGAGCCAATCTCATATTGGTTGATCAGGACAGCGTGCATGTGACGCCTTCGACGGATCCGGCGGCGAACATTGTGTACGGAAACGTATCCAGCGACGTCGCCATGACCATCGTCAACGGCCGGATCCTCTATGAAGACGGCGCGTTTACGACGATTGATATCGATGCCTTACGCGCGGCGACGCGTGCGGAGCTCAAGAAGCTGCTGGCGCGCGCGGAAGGCGCGGGATTGGGGGCGACCGCCTGATCGGTTTTTGGCGTGCGTTGTCCGGTGTTCGATATGCTATAAGAAGAGCATCATGAGTGACACCGCCGCTTTGCCGACAATGAACAATCGTGTCCGGACGTTGCTTGTCGTGGGCGCATGGCTTGGTATGGGGCTCGCGACGGTAATGCCGGCGCCGGCGGAATCGAGCGACGAGACACATCCGGCGCCCTCCTTGATGATCAGCACGGAATATACCGGCCGGGCCGCCCTGCGCCGGGCGGACGACTCCTTTGCCTTTACCGCCTATACGTTCGACTTCGAATGGCTCGTTGCGCTGTTTGAATATGATCATCGCCGCTATGATTGGCGGACGCGGGGGGCAGCGGATGACGCGCCGTGGCGAACCTTGAATGTCCTTGCACCCGGGGTGCAGTACTATCGAACGATCGGTGAGCATGGCGGTGTCTGGGCCAAAGTCCGTGCGCGGGCTTCGTATGAATCGACGCTTGGATCACGCTCCTGGACATGGAATCCGCAGGTACTCGGCTTTCGCAGCGCTTGGGGACGCTGGACGCTTTATGGCGGCGCCGGGGCGCTTTATCATCCGGTTGATCCCGTATATTATCCCGTGCTGGGCTTGGCAACGACGCCGGAAGACGGGCACGGCTTTGCCGGCGCCGTGGGCTTCCCGGAAACGATGGCGCGTTATCGCTTCAACGAGCGGTACGCGGTCAAGGCGGATTTCCATTGGAGCATTCGAATCCATGAATTGGACCGGGACAACGCTCGTGCGCCTGCGGGGTTCGTGCGAATGGTGGACCGGACGCCGGGCCTGTATCTCGAGTATAGTCCCACTCGCGCGCTGACCATAAGTCCGGGTGTGCGCCGGCGTATGGGACGTTCCATCACGCTGTACGACGATGATCAAGACAAGCTTGAATCCTCGCGGGTGCGCGGCGCCTGGACCGCGATCGTGAATGTGGAATACACTTTTTGATCGGCGCCGGCGCGGTGACGTCTCGCATGTCGGGCGTTCGTGCCGTGCCGAGGGTTAGAGTTCGCGGATGATTTCTTTTTCGGCTCGCACGAGAATATCGAACATGGCGTGCGCATCGGGCGCTTCCCGCAATTCGATCAGCATGCTGGTATGATAGCACATCATGCAGATACGGGCCAGGATATGGAGATGGGTGCGATCGTCCTGCGCACAGAGCAGGAAGAAAATGTCCGTGGTACGCCCATCCGGTGAACCGAAAGGAACAGGATGTATGGCCCGGCCCAGGACGATAAATGTGTCGACGGACAGATACGGCTCGTGCTTCTTGCCGTGAAGCAGGGCAATCCCCCCCGCCAGGGCCGTGGAGCACATCTGTTCCCGTTCCTGTATGCCCGCCAGCAAGTCGTCGGGATAATTCAGCAGTTCCGTCCGATCCGCCAATTTCACCATGTCCCGTATGACAGAGCTCTTGGTCTTGGACGCGAGCGCCGGTTCAATGTGCGTATCGCTCACCAGTTCGGGGATGATGGCGTGTTTGGCCGAAAGATCATGGACCTTGGCGGACGACGTCTTGTGATAGTCCGTCAACTGATCGCCTGAAAGTCCGAGGATACGGCGGGACGCCCAGGCATCGATATCGGCTTGGCGGAAGATGACACGATCCCCTTTGCGATCAAAAGGGATCTCCTTGCGCCGTACCAGCAGCTCGATGTTCGCTACCGATACATGCAAATAATCGGCCAGTTCCTCTATGTTGAATGTGCGATGCGACATGACGCGCTTTCCTCAAGAAAGTTCGAGGGAATATGCGTTGTCACCGATTTAATGACAAGTGAAATAACCCGGTCACGCCGCTTGC
>SLGY01000213.1 GCA_007136425.1 Kiritimatiellia bacterium | reverse complement strand
CAGGAAACGGCGCGCGAAGCGGTGGGCTACGGATTGAATGAAATCGAAGTGCGGGTGCAGGGTCCGGGAGCGGGCCGTGAATCGGCGATTCGCGCCTTGCAGGCCGCCGGGTTGACGATCACCTCCATACAGGATGTGACCCCCGTCCCGCATAACGGGTGCCGGCCGCCCAAGCGCCGCCGGGTGTAAGGACAAACTGAATACTGAACACTGAATACTGGATACTGATTCATGGGTAGATACACCGGACCATCTTGCAAGCTGTGCCGCCGCGAAGGCATGAAGCTTTTTCTGAAAGGCGATCGCTGTTACATGGCGAAGTGCGCCATCGAGGTCGGACGCCAGACACCGGGCATGCACGGGCATCGGCGCAGCAAGACATCGGACTACGGAACGCAGTTGCGCGAAAAGCAGCGGTTGCGGCGTATGTACGGGTTGCAGGAATCCCAGTTTCGCCTGTTCTTCGAGCGCGCTGACCGGAAAGAGGGGCGCACGGGCGAGATCCTGTTGCAAATGCTTGAAATGCGGTTGGACAGTGTGGCCTATCGCCTGGGTTTTGCCTCGTCGCGCAAGGCTGCGCGCCAGTTTGTGAATCACGGACACGTGCTTGTGAACGGGCGCAAGAGCACGGTGCCCTCGCGGCAATTGAAGGCCGGGGATGTCGTGCAGGTGGTCGATCGCCCCGCCAGCCGTGAATACGTCAAGCCGTTCATGGACGCGGCGGAGAGCCGCGGGATCGCCCCATGGGTATCGCTCGACAAGGCGCAGGCGCGCGGGGAAATCCTGCATGTGCCGAGCCGCGACGAAATCCAGCCGATAGTGAACGAACAGCTTATTGTGGAATTGTATTCCAAGTAAGGAACAAGAATAACCATCACCATACGAGCCGGTTAATGCCCGGTTCTGGGAGAATGCATCATGCCAATACGATTGGGTCGATTCGAAATGCCCAAGCGCGTCGTCAAGGACGAGGCGGAATCCACGAACACCTACGGGATCTTCGTCGCTGATCCGTTTGAGGCGGGCTACGGCCGTACCATCGGAAATTCCATCCGCCGCGTCCTGTTATCCTCGTTGGAAGGCGCGGCCATATCCACCGTCAAGATCGAGGGCGCGCTGCACGAGTTCTGCACGTTGCCGGGCGTTGTCGAAGACGTGACGGATATCATCATCAATCTCAAGGGCGTCCTCATCAAGATGTACTCCCGCGAAACGCGGAAATTGAGCATCAAGGTGAAAGGCCCCGGGGAAGTCACCGCCGGCGATATTGAAACCGACGGCACGGTGGAAATCCTGAATCCCGACCACCATATCGCCACCCTGGATCAGGACGGCAAATTGGAAGCCGAATTCGAAGTCCGTATTGGACGCGGTTATTGTCCGGCGGAAGGCAACAAGAAGGAGAATCAGGAAATCGGGTTGATCCCCATCGATTCACTCTTCTCGCCCGTGCGTCGGGTCAAGTACAGCGTAGATAATACGCGCGTGGGACGTCGGACGGACTACGATAAACTCATTTTGGAAATCTGGACCGACGGACGGTTGACGCCGGACGACGCGTTGACCATGTCGGCGGCCATCCTGCGGCATCATCTCGATGTCTTCGTCAATTATGACGCGGATCTTGTCGAGTTTGAGGAGAGCGAGAAACAGGTGGACGAGGAGCGCGAGGAATTGCGGCGTAAGCTCGCGATGAGCGTGAACGAGATCGAATTGAGCGTACGCGCGGCAAACTGCCTGAACAACGCCAATATCGTGACCGTCGGCGAACTCGCGCAAAAGACGGAAGCGGAAATGCTGAAATATCGGAATTTCGGGAAGAAGTCGTTGAACGAGATCAAGGCGAAGCTCATGGAAATGGGGCTGTCGCTCGGGATGCAGTTCGACGAGGATGTGCTTCGTGCGCCGAAAAGCTGATATTGAGACAATCACATTTAAGTAGATAGAGTGGGGCCATGCGTCATCGCAAAAGAACAATCAATAAGCTGGGCCGAACGACTGCACAGCGGGAAGCGCTGCTTGCGCATTTGGTTTGCAACCTGATTCTCGTCGGCCGAATCAAGACCACACTGCCAAAAGCCAAGGCGGCTCGCCGGATAGCGGACAAGATGGTGACTCTCGGCAAGAAGAACACGCTGGCGTCGCGTCGGACGGCCATCGCGCGCTTGAGGCGAAAGGACGTCGTGAGTGCGCTCTTCGACCAGGTTGCGCCCGCCTTCGAGGATCGGGCCGGCGGCTATACGCGGATCATGAGGCTCGGCCAACGGGTGAGCGATAGTTCCGAAATGGCCTTGCTGGAGTGGGTAAACCACACGCCCAGGGCGCCTAAAGTCAAAAAGACAGAGGCGAAGAGTGAAAAGGGCGCCGCGTCCAAGGGCGGGAAAGGTAGCGCGGCGGAATAATCGGCGCGGGCCGTTTCGGGAACCGCCGGGGCGCTGATCCGGAAGGATGTATAGGAAAGCCGTTGCGCTGGGCGCAACGGCTTTTCTTGTTACGCCGCGAAATGAAGGATCTGGTTACGTGAAAGGAGCAGGCGAATGGACATAGTCATTGCAGGAGCGCATGGAAAGATTGCGATGCTGTTGCACCCCTTGTTGACGGCGCGAGGCCACCGCGTGCGGGGCCTGGTCAGGAATCCCGATCATGTCCCCGAGCTGGAGGCGCTTGGCGTGGAAGGCGTCGTGTGTGATATGGAAGCCGAGCCCGATATCGCCGCGCCGGTGGGGAGCGCAGATGCCGTTGTATTCGCAGCGGGCGCCGGCCCCGGAAGCGGGGAAGCGCGCAAGTGGTCGATGGACCGGGACGGGGCGCTGAAACTGATCGATGCCGCACGGGCGAACGGTATTGAACGATACATCATGATCAGCGCGATGCACACCCGGACGCCACGCGGCAATGATGTCTTTAAAGCCTATCTCCGGGCGAAGGCGGAAGCTGACGATGCGCTGACGGACAGCGGACTGGCCTATACGATTGTTCGGCCGGGAAGCCTCACGGATGATCCCGGCACCGGATGTGTTGCCCTTGCCGAATCATTACCGAAAGGCGAGATTCCGCGCGCGGACGTGGCGGCCGTCATTGCCGAAGTGCTGGACCGTCCCGAAACGGCGCGCCGGGCGTTCGACTTGACGGGAGGCACTGAGCCGATTCCCGATGCGTTGCGTCTGTTGACGGCGTAATCCTTTGCAATTCTCCCTGCGTAATACTAACGTATGCACCGCAAGGGAACGTTTATGGCAAAGAAATTCTATATTACCACGCCGATATATT
>SLGY01000110.1 GCA_007136425.1 Kiritimatiellia bacterium | reverse complement strand
TCCCATTTCCAGTGGGAGCAAATGCGCCGATTGGAAATCGGCGCTACGGCATGCATCCAATGGTCTGCAGTTCCGTAGCTCCCATTTTCAATGGGAGCAATGCGCCGATCGGAAATCGGCGCTACGGCGCTTCTCTTACCCGCACGCGGTAAAACCGCATCTTGCCGTCGGTCAGCGGGCGATCGTCCACGCGCGAAATCGGGTCGCCGGTGCCCGGAATCCGTTCGTAGTCCTTGACGATTTCCCAGGCGGGCGCGCCGTCAAAGGCGTGTGCCGATTCGACGGTATAGAGGAATCCGATATCGGACGGGAAGCGCAGTTCGACGGTTTCGTCCGGAAGTGGCGTAATCTCCAGTCGGGTGACTTCGGCCACTTCCGCCAAGGTTCGGAGGGGAGGCGCCGTACGGGAGTCCGCATCATCTTCTTCTATGAGCGAGGAATCTTCCGACGTGACGGAGAGGGATAGGGACAGGGTGCCCTCCTCGTCCTGTGTCGAGGTCTCGCCCACCGAGCGTTCCGATGTTTCGGCGAATTCGGACGTGGTGCCGTCGCTCATGTAGATGTCGACGAAGATCGGCAGATGATCCGACGCGGTCCAACTGGTGTCCGCGGGCAGGGGATCCCCGGCTTTGGGCAGGCCCGGAAACGCCCCGTCATGTTTTGAATGATAGATTTCCCCGGCGGGCACTTTCACGGCCAGCGCGTCACTCACATACATATAGTCCAGGCGCGATATGAAATTGTTATCCTCGAAGGAGAAGATTCCGTTGCCGTCCGCCTGCGTAATGACCGGGCGATAGAAACCGTGATCCGTCGCCGCCGCATATCGATCGTCCGGGAATCGGGCATAGAGGACGGGGAACTCAATGTCTTCGCCCAATTCATAGGATGACGGGAACGCACCCTGATTGTCGTTGAACCAGGTCTCGCTGAAGGAGCTCGACTGCGGTTGGGTAAAGAAGTCGGCGTTCATGTCGCCGAGCACGATGTATTCGACATGGGCGGTGTTTGCCGCGTGATAGGCGTCGATATCCTCAATAATACGTATGGTTTCCACGGCGCGCCGGAATTGGCTGACTTCGTCGCCCAAGGCTTTCTTGTGGGCGTTCCAGATGATCAGCGGCAGTTCCGCGTCGGGCACATCGATGACGGCCCGCCAGACCGGCCGGGTCATTTCGTTGGCCGGGGATTGTACGGCATGTGTTGATTGAATCGGGAATCGGCTGTAATAGCCCGTGCGTTGTCCCGCTTCCGGCGCCAGCGTCGTATATTCGTATCCAAGATCGGCGGCGAGCGCGACCCATTCATTGCTTTGAGTGGCAAAGAGCTCCTGAAAAGCCACGATATCGGCGTCCAATCGTTCCAGGGTGGTCTTGAGCGCGTCGTACTTGTCGCCGTCCACCTCGCCGATGCCGTTCTCGATGTTGTAGGACGCCACGCGCACGGGGCGGCCGTCCGTGACGGGCGGCGTGATCGAACCGGCGACCGCGCCTTCCGTGCGGACGTCGTCAATCTGCATCAAGCCCGTGCCCGCCGTGTCGCGCGACCCGTTGTCCCATCCGAGAATGCGGATGCGACTCAAGGTGCGCCCGGTAACACCGGTCACCGGGAGATTGACGGAGATCACATCGCCGTTCGGCATGTCTTGGGTATGGATGACGTTTCCGTCGATCGAGACGCTCAGGGCCGACGGACCCGCGGCGGTTGAGCGAGCGAGAAAGGTGATGTTGGTGATATCGAAGGTAGTACCGGTGCGCGCTTCGATCGCGTATATGAAATGACGCGCATGGGCTACATCGGTTTCAGCCAGGTTCCCGGCGGCCTGCGCGTACGGGACGCCGGACCCGGTCCATAATGATTCGTTCAAGCTGCCGATTCCCGGGCGCCCGGTATTATGTACGAGATGCGAGGACGTCACATAGGGATGGCGTGCTTGTGGCGTAATTTCGCTGTCCGTGAATTCGTAGAGCGATAACAGGGCCGCTTCGAGTTCCGGAGTGGTGAAGGACGCCTGGTCGGAATACGCCGTTTCTCCCGCGCTACTCGCGAACGCGCGGAAGTAGATCTCGGTATCCGAGGGCAATTGAGCGACGGCTACGGCAAATACCCCCGTTCCAAACGAGCCGCTCTGGGAGACCTTGGTGCCGCCACCGAGCGGGAAGCCGTCCACCGTGCTCCAATGGATTCCGCGCTCCTTGATCGTGGCGCCCCCGTCATCGATCACGTCGCCGCCCAACGTGGCGGCGGTGGCGCTGATATTGGTGACGGTGGGGGAAACGACGTCCGGTGGATCCACTTCGATGTGCATCGACATGAAGCCCTGCACGAGGACACTGTCGATCTGCAATTCGCCGCCGCCGGTCGTGTCTCTCGACCCATTATCCCAACCTTCGATCCGGATCACCGCCTCTGTGAGGTCCGTATGATTGGAAACCGCCGATTGAACCAGTATGACATCGTTGGCCGGACCATCGATTTCGTATAGCGCGTCACCATTGAGGGTTATCCCCACGCCCGACGGGCCTTGCGCGGTTGAGCGGGCGAGATAACGGATATTGGTGATGGTCATGAACCAGCCGGACTCGGTGGATAGCGAGACCTGAAAATGCTTGGCCTCCGATTGGTTGGTGGCGGCCCATCCACCTCGTGCAGCCAGTTGCGGGTTCGCTCCACCCAGCGCTTCCCATTCGGAAGCCTGTCCCGGGCCGGGGGACTGGAAGAGGATGTTTCCGTCGGAGATAGTGATCGCGGCGGCGTTGATGGTTTCGCGATGCGATTCCGGTTCCGTCGTTTCGCCGGTGAAGCTGTAAAAGGCGAGGTCATCGTCGGCGGGCGTAGTAAACGAGTAGAGTTCCGAAAACCCGGTTTGTTCGGCGTTGGACGCAAAGGCGCGCATGAATATTTCCGTGTCCCCGGGCAGATTTTGCGCCTGTACCATGAACGCTTCCGGTTCGTATTCGCCGTCTTCATGCACTTTATTGCCTTCTTCCGGCGGATTGAAACCGGGGGACTCACTCCAGTATACCCCGCGTTCCACAATAATCCCGCCGCCATCGTTGGTGACCGTCCCGCCGAGCAAAGCGGTGGTCTCGGTCACGTTCATCGCTGCGGGGTTCGTCAGCGCCGGCGGCTGAAGTACGGGGAGTCGTTCGGTTGTGAACAGGGCCTCATCCGTTAGTCCCATGCCGACCTCGTTGGTGGCGAAGGCCCGAAAATAGATGTCGGTATCCGCAGGCAGTTCGGACACGGCCACGGTAAATGCGCCCGATCCGAATTGGCC
>SLGY01000015.1 GCA_007136425.1 Kiritimatiellia bacterium | reverse complement strand
CAGGTGATGATTCAGATGGGCAACATCGCCCTTTTCGGTCTGAGCAGCCGCATAATGAAGACACTCGAATTGCTCGGCTTGGGCAAGCGGTTGCGCATCTATGACAGCCGTGAAGAGGCGCTCGCCTCCTTCCGGCCCCGGGACGAAGGCGCATCCGACACGCCCCCCGCATCGTGAAAGCGTCCGACGAAGACCGCGTATCCCCTGATCAATTCGCCCGCGTGGCCGGGAGTCCCGGGGAAACGCCGCGTTTTGCCGGCTTGCTGCGCGTGTTGTGGCCGTTTCTTCTGCTGACCTTCGCGGCGGGATATCTCGTGCGCGCCGCGTGGCCGGTACCCGCTCTCGGTACGACCGAGATCGGCGCGGCATTTCTGGCGTTGGCCGGGGTATTGGCGTGGTCGGTCACCGCGGGGCGGCACCGCTTGGAATCGTTCCTGAAAGGCGCGCGCGGCGAGGAATCCGTGGCGCGCGCATTGTCCTTCCTGCCGGCTCCCCATCGCGTGTATCACGGCTTGCCGTCCGCCGACGGCTTGCTCGGCGGCGGG
This sequence comes from Kiritimatiellia bacterium, assembly GCA_007136425.1. Taxonomy (GTDB): domain Bacteria; phylum Verrucomicrobiota; class Kiritimatiellia; order SLAD01; family SLAD01; genus SKZA01. The sequence continues at coordinate 12,051 of SLGY01000015.1, read as the reverse complement.
GATTACGATCATGTTGTGGTGGGCCCGGCGGGAATCTTTCTCGTTGAAACGAAGAGCTGGTACGGCCGGATCACCGTGCGCGACGGCGCCGTGCTCTACGACGGGAACCAACCGGACCGTCCGCCGCTGGAACAGGTCAAGGACGCCGCGGGCGCCTTGCGCAGGGAACTGCGCGAACGGGTGTATCGAAAACTCGACGTGCAGCCGGTTCTATGCTTCGCACAAGGCTATGTGCAGGACGGCCGCGCCGGCACGTCGGGCGTGCTGATCTGCACCGTCCATACGCTGACCGACGTGTTGCAGGAGCCGCCGGACGTCCCGCTGTCTCAAGGCATTCAGGAGCAAGTCGCGTATTATCTGGACCATCGCACGCGGTCCTCATAATTGATAGTTGCCGCGACTTGATCAAGGCCGGGCACTCGTTTCGTATTCCGAGCAGAACGTCTTTTGGCAATGAATCATAGGCGCGCACACTAGAGCAGTTTAAGAAATTCTGTAGCCGCGCTGGCATGCCGCGCCGTAGTCCCCTTGGGACGGCGGCGGGTAACAGCGTGGAAGCGATATCCTGCGGTCACTCTATCCACCGTCTTAAACTGCTCTAAGTTTCCGTTTGCCACTTGAAACCGCACGTATATCCCCATAGAAAGTAGGATATGAAATCCCTGCGCGCATGGTTTCTGAGATTCTTTATCCGACGCGCGGCGTTGCGCGGCGGCTTTATCGATCCCGTGACCGTCCTGACCCGGTTGCGCCGTTTCGCGCATCCGTCTGAAGTCGATGAGCCCTTGGAACTGGTGCGCGCCGGAATGGTGTTTCATGCGCGCGGCCTGCTCAACACGCGCGCCATCCAGCATAATCTGGATTGGATCTGGCCGTATTGGGTGGCGCGCCAGTTCGATCCGGCCGATGAAGCCTTTATCCCCCGCGCCTTCTCCGTAACGCACGTGAACCTGACGCATCGCAATTGGACGGCCATCGGCGAGCCCGAATGTCCGGTTTATCCGGTGGTCGATCCGCGCGGACTCCTCACCCCGTTGCACGACGGTTGGTCGCTCGATGCCTGGCTGCTCGGCGATGACGGTTCCCGCCTGTTCCCGTCACGTGAACGAAACGCCGATCAGGAATTGGCGCTCAACGAAAAGCGTCTGGAAGTTTGCACCCGGACCCGGACCGCCGCAGGGGCGCTGGAAGCGCGCGCCCACGTCGAAGTCGCGGACGACGGCCCGATCTGCCGTGTGCGCTATACGGCGCGGAGCGAAATCCCGGCCTGGCTGGCCGTTGTGGTCCGGCCCGCCAATCCGGAAGGCGTGAGCCTTGTGGAACGTATCGCCTTTGACCAGGACAATGGCGCCTGGCGCATTAATAAAGCGCGCGCGGTCCGGTTCGATCAACCCGTCGAACGGCATTTCGCTTCCGACTATCGCCGGGGCGATGTGTTGTTTCAGTTGCCGGACGGCGAGCAATGTCCGGAGCGCGCGTGTCCGACCGGTATGGCTACGGCGGCGGCGTTGTTTCGGGTGGAAAGCGGACGGGACCGCAGCCTGCAGGCGGAAATATCCCTTCGGGAAGACAAATCCGTCGACCGCCCGGCGTTCGCCCGCCGCCCGGCAACTTCATGGAGCCGGGCGCTCGAACCGGCGGCGCGCTTGCGTGTGCCGGATCAACGTATCCGGCGCCTGTACGAGCAATCATTGTACACGCTGATTCTGATGTCGCCGGGCGACGTATTTCCCGGCCCGTACACGTATAAACGGTTCTGGTTCCGGGACGCCTCGTTCATTCTCAACGCCCTGCTGTGTGTCGGGCTGGAAGAACGGGTCGGGCCCGTTCTGAACCATTATCCCGATCGACAGACGATCACCGGATTTTTCCATTCGCAGGACGGCGAATGGGATGCGAACGGGGAAGCGCTATGGATCATGGACCGCTACGCCGCCCTGTGTCCCGGGTCGATACCGGCGGACTGGCGGGCAGCCATTGAAAAGGGCGCGCACTGGATATTGCGCAAACGGATTCCCGAAGCTTCCGGCAGGTCTCATGCCGGTTTGATGCCGCCCGGTTTCAGCGCGGAACATCTGGGCCCGAACGATTATTATTATTGGGATAACTTCTGGAGCGTGGCCGGTTTGTACGCCGCCGCGCGATTGTTGCGGCGGCTGGACCGGGCCGAAGAGGCGGATCGCTTGGCGCACGCTGCGCAGGCGTACATGAAATGCATCGAACAGTCGCTCGACGCATGTCGTGCGCGGCTTGGCCGTCCCGCCATGCCCGCCTGTCCCGATCGGCGTTTAGACGCCGGTGCCGTGGGCTCGTTGGCCGCCGGATACCCGCTCCAGCTCTGGCCGGAAGACGATGTCCGCTTGCGTGATACGGCGGCGTACCTCCGCGAAGCATGCTTCTTCGAGGGCGGTTTCTTCCAGGAAATGATTCATTCCGGGATCAACGCCTATCTCACGTTGCACGTTGCACAAGTGTTGCTGCGCGCCGCCGATCCCGATTTTGAGACGTTGGTGCGCAAGGTCGCCGATGAAGCCTCTCCCACCGGGCAATGGCCCGAAGCGATACATCCCCGCACGGGCGGCGGCTGCATGGGCGACGGCCATCATGCATGGGCTTCCGCGGAATGGATCATGATGATCCGGAACCTGTTCCTCCGCGAAGAAGGTCCGGCCCTGGTGCTCGGCCCCGGGATCTTCTCCGACTGGCAGAACGCGGAGGATACGCTTTCCTTTGGCCCGGCCCCGACCGAGTTCGGCCGGGTTGAGATTGAGATTGAGCCGCGCGGAACCGAATGCGAGGTGTCGTGGAAAGCTGAATGGCGCGATCCGCCGGAGAAACTGATAATCGCGTTGCCGGGCCGTGAACGTATCTGCGTGCAACCGAGCGCCACCGGTCGGGCGACCCCGCCGCGCAGGAGTCCGGGCGCATGAATATCGCCATGGTAACCAATACGTATCTGCCGCACGTCGGCGGTGTGGCCAATTCCGTGCACACCTTTGCCGAAGCCTATCGCGCCAAGGGCCATACGGTGACGGTGATTGCCCCCGAATTCGAAGACGCGCCGGAACAGGAGGCCGACGTCATTCGCGTCCCGGCGCTGCAGCACTTCAACGGCAGCGACTTTTCGGTCAGCCTGCCGCTGGTCCCGCCGCTGACACGCAAGATGAAGGCGCGCAAACCGGACCTCTTTCACTCGCACCATCCTTTCCTGCTGGGCGATACCGCGTTACGTATGGCCGCGACGCTCGGCAAGCCGTTGATCTTCACGTATCATACGATGTATGAACATTACACGCATTACGTGCCCGCCGACTCGCCGGTCATAAGGCGTTTCGCGAAGAAGCTGGCCGTGGAGTATTGCAACCTGTGCGACCACGTCATCGCACCCAGCGACAGTGTGCGCGAGATCATTCAAGGCCGCGGTGTCACGGCTCCGATCAGCGTTATCCCGACCGGCATCGATCCCAACCGATTTGCCGACGGCGACGGCGATGCGTTTCGCGCGGCCTGGGGCCTGCCCGCGGAGGCCGTGGTCGTGGGCCATGTCGGCCGGCTCGCGCGGGAGAAGAACGGCGTCTTTCTGGCGTCGGCGTTGGCCGCGTTCATACGCGAACAACCGGAACAGCGGCGCGCGCTCATCGTGGGGGCGGGCCCGGCCGACAAAGAAATGCGCGAGGTGTTTGAGAAAGCCGGGATCGCGGACCGGGCGATTTTCCCCGGGAAACTCACCGGTCGCGCTTTGGCGGACGCGTATCGCGCGATGGACCTGTTCGCGTTCAGTTCCAAAACCGAGACACAGGGCATGGTGTTGGCCGAAGCCATGGCCGCGGAGAAGCCCGTGGTGGCCCTGGACGCGCCGGGCGCCCGCGATATCGTGCGCGACCGGGCCAATGGGCGGCTGGTGATGGAGGAACGCGTGGACGCTTTCGCCGACGCCGTGCGTTGGATGGCGCAACGTTCGGAACAGGAGCGGGCGGCGTTCCGCGCCGAAGCGCGGCGCACAGCCGAAGCGGTCTCGGTGGATGTCTGTACCGATGCGGCGTTGAAGGTGTACGAAGAGGTCCTGGCGACGTGGCGGGTTCCGGACGCGACGGAATTCGGACCATGGAATTCGATCCGGCTGCGCCTCCAACAGGAATGGGAAATCTGGAACGAACGAATCAACGCACTCGAATCGGCGCTGTCGGACGAAGAAGACCGGGCCTGACTCCCGGCGAGGAGCGGACGCGCTCTTGTCCCGCCGGCTTTGCGGAGGCGGATCCGCGTCCGGCCCGGTAAGCCGAGCCGCTCCAAGACAGCGAGGTTAGAGCTCCCCGCAATAAAACGGAGATGCGCCCCGTGGACACCGCCCCCAGGGCAAACGCATCTAAATTGTTATGCGCTTGCCCGCAAAGACCGAATGACGAAAGACCCAAAGACCTAAAGAAATCCGAATATCGAAACCCGAAATCCAGATCACCGGACGTTTAATTCGATGTTCGGCCTGAACGGCCATAGGTTAGGAATACACGTTTGGTAAGGCTTACATATTCGGACTTCGGACTTCTTTCGGGCTTGGGTGTTTGGGTATTTAGTCATTTATAACTCGATTTTAGATGCGTCTGCCCTGACGCCCCCCCCTGTAGAGTTGCGTCGGGCGGCGGGATGCCGTAATCTGGCGATCTCAATGACGACACGCGTCCAACCGCTTCCGACGTGCGCAAGCGTAATACCGGGCGCGTGATGATGGATGATAAGGGTTTGATCATGACCGAAATACACGATGACGCATTGGCCCCGCCGCCCGACGATCGCATGTCGGCCACGGACGATCAGCGCATTGAAAATATTCTGCCGTTACCGCCTCCGGCGCATCTGATCCGCTTCTTCCCGATCAAAGACACGCCCGTGGAACAATTCATCGCCGATACGCGGGAACGCGTGCGGGATATTCTCGCCGGTCGTTCGGACCGGTTACTGGTGGTTATCGGTCCCTGCTCGATTCACAACGAGGCGTCCGCGCTGGAGTATGCGGAGCGGCTGGCGGGCGAACGGGCGCGGCTCGGTGCGGATCTCGAAATCGTCATGCGCGTCTATTTCGAAAAGCCGCGGACGTCCACCGGCTGGAAAGGGTTGATCAACGATCCCTACGTCAACGGCAGTTTTCGAATCAACGAAGGGCTTCGCATGGCGCGCGATCTGCTCGTGCGCATAAACCAGGCCGGCGTGCCGGCGGGCTGCGAATTCCTGGACGTGATCTCGCCGCAGTATATCGGCGAACTGGTGTCCTGGGGCGCCATCGGCGCGCGCACGACGGAGTCGCAGGTGCACCGGGAATTGGCGTCCGGTTTGTCGTCGACGGTCGGATTCAAGAACGGGACGGACGGCAACATCCAGATTGCCGTTTCCGCGATCCTGGCGGCCCGGCAACGGCATCACTTCCTGTCCGTGCATAAGTCGGGCCAGGTGGCGATTGTCGATACGCTCGGCAATCCCGATTGCCACATCATTCTGCGCGGCGGACTGAAGCCCAATTACGATCCCGCCAGTGTGCAGGAATCCTGCGCGCGTTTGGAGGGCGCGGGATTGCCGGCTCGGTTGATGATCGATCTCTCGCACGGGAACAGTCCCGACGACTTCCGGAACCAACTGAAATCGGCGGCGTCCGTCGCCGAACAGATCGCCAACGGAGCGCACTGTATCATGGGCGTTGCGGCGGAATCGAATCTGGTGGAGGGCCGGCAGGAACTGGTCCCGGACAAACCGCTCGTACACGGCCAGAGCATTACGGACGCCTGTCTGGGCTGGGACGATTCCGTGCGCCTGCTGGATCAGCTTGCCGACGCCGTCCGCGCGAGACGGACCCGATAAGCTTTGCCGAATAGATCAATGGTCTGTCCCTGGTTGTTCAATGACGACCAGCTCATCTGCGATATCGGCGGATTCCAAGTCTTCGATTGCATGTGTGTCGTCCCGTGGCCTTCACAATGGCCCAAGTCGGGATAAATACGCACGTACGGATATTGACAAATGCACGTACGCATATTAGATTTGTTGCATGAAGGTTTCGAGTACCAAGCTGCGGGAGAATATTTACACCCTGTTGGATCAGGTGCTGGAAACCGGCGAGCCGTTGAAAATTCAGCGCAGGGGACGCACGCTGACCGTCAAGGCCGATTCGCCTCCGTCCCGGCTTGCCAGATTATCGGTGCGACCGACGATGAAGACCGATCCGGAAGAATTGGTGCACATGGATTGGTCCGGGGAGTGGCGGCCTTGACCGCGCTGGATACGCACGTGGTCGTATGGTTGCACGCGGGCCGCGTGGATCTCCTGCCGGAAGAATTGCACGTCCAGCTTGATCGTGAGCCCGCCGTCATTTCTCCGATGGTGCTCCTTGAACTCGAGTACCTCCGGGAAATCGATCGGATTGCCGTGGGCGCCGATGAGATATTCGCGGATTTATCAGCGGAGATCGGTCTGTCTTTGTGCACACAACCGTTTGCCGCCGTGATTCGCGAATCGCTCAAGCAGACATGGACCCGTGATCCGTTCGACCGCGTGATTGTGGCGCAATCCATCGTGGCCGGTGACGCGTTGGCCACAAAGGACGATTCCGTCCTGCAACATTGCCCGACAGCCTTCTGGCAGTAGTGCCGCTTGGTCGCGACAAACCGCAGAGCGTTCTTGAACAGAACTCAGCCCCTTTTCCAATCATTGGAAAAAAACGGCCCAAATTTTCCAATCGTTGGAAGCCAAATCCAGTCACTTTTCCAATCGTTGGAAAAAATCGAAAATACCCTACAGGCTGTCGCCGAAATCTTTCTTGTACTTGGCGGCGAGCTTTTCGGGCCAGTCACTGGTGGGGATGAGTCGGCCGAGGAAGAAACGGAGCACGGTCGGTTCGTACTCGAATTTGAGGCCGCCGACTAGTTTGCGGTTTTTGTAGAGCCATTGCAGGCGGTCGGCGACGTATTTGATTTGTGACAGCGTGAAGACCCGTCGGGGCATGGCGAGTCGCATGAGTTCGACGTCGGCCAGCACGTCCTCTCCGCTATCGTCGCGTACGCTGGATATCGTGCCTCGTTCCATGCCGCGCACGCCGGACACCAGGTAAAAGGCGGCGATCAACGCGCCGGCGGGATATTCCTTTTGCGGGACATGAGGCAGGAATCCCTTGGCGTCCACATGCACCCCCAGCCCGCCGGGTGGCGTGACGACCGGTATGCCCCGGGCGTCGAGCCATTCGACAAGGTATTTGATGAATGAAGGGGATTGGCCGATGACCGTTTCGTCCTGGGTTTCGCGCAGGCCGACGGCCATGGCTTCGATCTCACGCACGGACATGCCGCCGTAGGTGAGAAACCCTTCGTAGAGGATGACCATATCCTTCAGTTTGTCGTAGAGCTTGACGTTGTTGGTGCAAATGCCGCCGCCCCGCGTGGAACTGACCTTGCGGCTGGAGAAATAGATGAGGTCCGCGAGATCGCACAGCGTGTGCAGGATTTCCGCGATGGTCTTGTTTTTGAAGGCCTTTTCGCGTTGTTTCACGAAATATGCGTTTTCGCCGATGAGGCTGGCGTCGAGCACGAGCATGATGTCGTGCTGGTCGCAGACCTTGCGGACCTGACGCATATTGGCGATGGAGAACGGCTGGCCGCCGATGAGATTCGTGGAGGCTTCCATGCGAATGAAAGGAAACTTGTCCGCGCCGTGTTTTTTGATCAGCGCGCGCAGTTTGGAAATATCGATGTTGCCCTTGAACGGGCAGGTGCTCTTGATCTTCAATCCTTCGTCCGTGAAGATCTCGTCAATCGAGCCGCCGGGCAGTTCGAAGTGCGCTTTGGTGGTTGTGAAATGATAGTTCATCGGCACGATATGACCCTGTTTAACGAAGGCCTGTGCGATGATGTGTTCGGCGGCGCGCCCTTGATGCACGGGCAGAAAGTATTTCGTGTTGAAGACGTCCCGCACGGCTTTCTTTGCGCGATCGAAACTCTGCGAGCCGGCATACGCGTCGTCGGCCTGAAGCATGGATGAGACCTGTTGATCGCTCATGGCGTTGGTGCCGCTGTCGGTGAGCATGTCGAGGAAGATGTCGCGCGTGCTCATGAGAAAGGAGTTGTAACCGGCGGCCTTGATGGCTTCGAGGCGTTCCTCAATCGGTTTCAGTTGCAGCTTCTGTACCGTACGGACTTTGTGCAGTTCGATGGGAAACTGCTCGCCACCGGCGAGCTTGATGACGGGGGACTTGTCTTTCATAGGATCAGCTCTTTCTTGCAACTTCGATTAACGGGGCACATGGCAAAGCGCGATAATATGGGCAATCGCCCGCGGTTCAAGCGCGAATCATCCCCGGGCGGGAGTGGCGTCCACGGCAGTGCCGCATGACCGGCGGTGAGCAGTATGTCTGCATGCGGGACGCGTGGATCTTCTGCCGGATGAAATACGCGACCGGGTAGATCGTGAGCCCGCCGTCATATCTCCGATACAGAAGATCGCAAAGGTTCATCATCGTGATATCGGATGCATGAAATCATATTCCCATTCTTCTCAAATTTGCTATGTTTACGTAATGGATAGTGACAGTCATACGCCAAGAAGTGCCGCCCCCTTGGAACATGATGCGGCAATGTTGGACCGAAACCAACTCCTGACTGTGGCGGAGAGGTTACGACGCCATACACGTGCGCTGCAAATGGGCGAACAACTTCGGAAGGCCGTCCGGGATAAACATGAACGATCCGGAAAATCTGCTTGATCGCCTGATACGTTCCAAGACCGCACTCGGCCGGCCCCGCGACCTCGAAGCGGTCAAACAACTGCGCTATCTCGATCGGTCGCGCCTGGATGGTGAATAAGGAAGAATTTACCGCCAAGGACGCGAAGAAGATCGGGGTGGGTATTGGATGGTTATTCTCGCCTCATTTTGCGTTCTCTTTTTCATTTCTCCGCAAGCCGGGTGCGGGCGCGCAGCACGCGTTCGCGCGCTTCGTCGGCCGTGTTTGCGAGCGCGGTCAGGTGCCCCATCTTTCGGCCGGGCCGCGCTTCCGCTTTGCCGTACAGATGCAGCGTGACGTCCGGCAGGTCGTTAAGGACGGACCAGTCGGGTTCGGCGTCGGCCCACAAGTCGCCGAGCAGGTTAGCCATCGCGGCGGCGGGCGCGATCGGTGACCACGGCTGCGCCGCATGATCGGCGGTGAGCAGGGCCTGCTGCGCGAACTGGCTTACGCTGCAGGCTTCGATGGTCAGGTGCCCGGAATTGTGCGGGCGCGGGGCGATCTCATTGACCATGACCGCGCCGTCGCGCGCGACAAACAACTCGACACAGAGCAGTCCGACCAGATCGAAGGCGTCGGCTACCGTCGAACCCATTTCCCGCGCGCGGCGCGCAAGCGGGGTGTCTTCATCGGCGGTCCATGTGACGGTGTCCAGAATATGGTTGCGGTGCGTGTTGTGAAACGGGCCGTACAGGACGTGGCGCCCCGCCGCATCGCGTGCTATCAACACGGAACATTCGGCGGCCAGATCGATACGCTGTTCCACGATGACTTCCTGCGGACGTCCGAGCGTATCCCACGCGGCGGGCAAGGCATCGGCGTTGGGGGCGTTGGGGACAGACACTTGTCCTTTGCCGTCGTAGCCCCATTCGGTGGTTTTCAGGATAACCCCCCCCCGTGACGCGGTCATTACGGCCCGCGCTTCGTCCGGCGTGTGAGCCGGCGCAAACGGGGTGACGGGAATTCCGCGTTCCTTCAAGAATCCTTTCTCTCTCAGTCGATTGCGTGTCACGAACAGAATATGCGGATCGGGACGGACGGGTACGGCATTGCTGATGGCATCTAGTGATTTTGGAGGGATATTCTCGAACTCGTATGTAACGGCTTCGACGGCGGATGCGAAGTGCCGGACGGATTCCAAGTCTTCGTACGGCGCCCGGGTATGTTGAGCGGAAACTGCAGCAGCGGGTGCGCGAGGATCCGGATCATAGACGTGCACGGGGTAGCCAAGCTGTCCGGCGGCCTGAGCGAACATCCGGCCGAGTTGCCCTCCTCCAAACACCCCGAGCACCGAACCGCGCGGTACCGTCATTCGATATTGCTCCCCGGCAACTTATCTCCCATGACCTTCCTGGTCTGGTCGTCCCGATAGGCGCGGAGCGCTTTTGCCAGGTTTTCGTCCGTTCCGGCCAGAATGGCGACAGCCAGCAGAGCGGCGTTGCGTGCGCCGGCTTCACCGATTGCCAAAGTCCCCACGGGGATGCCTGCGGGCATCTGGGCGATCGATAGCAGCGAGTCCATGCCGTTCAGCGCTTTGCTCTTCACCGGCACGCCCAGCACCGGCACGATGGTTTGCGCGGCGAGCATACCGGGCAGATGGGCGGCGCCGCCGGCGCCGGCAATGATGACGCGCAGCCCGCGCTCTTCGGCGGTGCAGGCGTACTCGCTGAGGCGTTTCGGGGTGCGATGCGCCGACACGATCAAGGTCTCGTAGGGCAGGTCGAATTCGTTAAGCAGGTTCGCCGCACACTCCATGGTGGGCCAATCGGATTTGCTGCCCATGACGATGCCGACCAGCGGTTTTCGTTGTCCACTCATGGCCTTGCTCCCTATTTTGTGTATTCCGTGTTCGTGTCACGGCTTACACTGAACACTGAACACTGACTGCCTTCCTCACTTCCTCTTCCCGAACGGTTTCGATACCGGTTGCCCTTCTGCGCCAAGATCCTTGCGGCTGTGGCCGGCGGCTTCCAGTACGGCGTCGGTCGTTCGGAAATGGCACTTCACGGTGTCGAGCAGGATGTCGGGCCCATGGGCTTCCATCAACTTGCCGGCCGCTTCGCGCACACGGTCCGAGGCGCCTTTTGGAATATCGATGTCATGTTGCTCGCCCATTTTGCGCAGCGCGTTGATGAACCCGGCTCGTGCAAGGATGGAGGCCGCGGCGACGGCGGGATCGGATTCGGCTTTAGGGCGTTGCACCAGATCGATCGAACGCCCGTGTTTCATCAGGGCCTGTTCGATTTGTCGTTTCGGGCCGAACTGGTCGGATACGGCGCGCGGACAGTCCGGTACCTTCTCAAGCAGATTCTCGATGGCGCGGGCGTGGCCCCATGCCAGGATATTGTTGACGTTGCGCATTTTTGCATAAAGCCGGTTGTAGGCACGCGGGCCGATGGTGACGATGGCGTACCGGTCCCCCAGCATCTTTCGAATATCCCGGGCCATTTCTTCTGCTTTCTTGTCGCTGGTGACCGTCTTGCTGTCCCGTACGCCTTTTTCGTCAAAGGCCTTTGCCAGGGGCTTGTTCACAAACGCGGCCGCAATGACGAGCGGCCCGAAAAAGTCGCCTTTCCCGCTTTCGTCGACGCCCATGTGGGGCTGGAAAACTTCCGGATTGTGGATTTCCTCGTAACCCAGTGTTGCAGATTCCAGGATCAGGGGTTCGAGGACGAAGGTGACCCAGTCGTGTGCGCCCTTGCCTTGGATCACGCATTTCCCGCTGGTATACAGGGCGATTCGGCAATTTTCCGCGTCCGCGGCGATATGGGTGTAGGGGATTTCAGTCGGGCGATAGTTTCCCGTTCGCACCAATTCGATCAAGCGCTTTTGCTGGGGCTCCGTCAGTTTATACGTGTAGGAGGTCTTTTGCATGGATGCGGACGTTAACAGAGGCGGACGTGGAAGACAATACGGGAGGTAGGTGCGGAGCGGTTAATTTTTGGGAATTTGTGCAAATCTTCATTGACGCGCGGGGCCTTTCCCGGTATCAATTAGATTACGCAAAAGTACTTACATTCAAGTCGGGCTATCGCGCCCCCGCCTGGATTAAGAGAGACCAGTGCCTTGGTGCGATGGGCTCGGGAGAGGTGAACAATGAAGAATAAAATTGGGGTTGCCCTAATGATAGCTGCCATTGCTGCGGCTTCCATGCTGCCGCAATCGCAGGCGCTTGCCGTAGAGAACAACGACGAGGTGCGTCAAGGCGAGCTTGCGCTCTTGTTGGTGAACGTGCTCGGGTTGTACCGCTTTCTCCCCGCCGCACCGACGGAACAGGAGGCGATTTCGGTCT
>SLGY01000055.1 GCA_007136425.1 Kiritimatiellia bacterium | reverse complement strand
TTTGCCGAGCACGGAGAGTTGATTTGGATAGTAATACGACACGAGATCGCCGACCGGCATGGAACGTTGCTGCCCGGTAATCACCTCGTAGATCAGCATGTGCTCCCGCTGTTTCGCGCGGAGTTCGCCGGCGCGATCGGCCAGCGGTTGGTACTCCGCTTGCAGGTCGGCCATGCGCGCGCGGACCGCCGCGAGGGCGGCTTCGTCGGCGGCCGAGCGTTCGTCGAGTCGCTGGTAGAAACGCTCTTCCAGCTCCAGATCGCGCATTTGCAAATTGATGCGGCCGATCTGGTGCCGTTCGATCCGATTGATTTGCGCGCGGCGCGCGACCACCTCGCGGACCAGACGTTTCAACTCGGCGTCAAACGCGGCATCGTCAACAGATACGATGTTTCCGGCTGAATCCTCGATGCGAACGGGGAAGAAGATGGCGTCGCCCCACTCCATGCGCTCCGCGCGAATCACGTTCTTGGGGTAAGTCACGCTTACGATATCGCCCGCGCTGAAGAATGCGAAGGCCTGTCCGAAGGCGTCACGGTTGCCTATAAAGAGTTGTTTCTCGCGGCGATCGGCGGGATTGGGGCTTTCCATTTGTTCCGGTGTCAGATCGCGCACGTCGCGCGCCTGTTCCAGGGTGATCACGCCCATGGTCCGGGTTCCGCCCAAAAACCGCGTGGCGCCGTCTTCGCGGAATTCGACGACGGCGACGTTGCGCGGCCAGAATACGCCGATGCCGTTGTAGGCTATCAGTCCCAACAGGAAGAGGATCATGAACAGACCGATGGCCAACCCCATGGCGGTGACCCATACGTATACCTCGCCGACGGGCTTGACATTGGCGGGCCCCACATTCGGCGAAGGCGGGGCGACCGGTTTCGGTTGTTCCAGCACGGTGCTCATTTTCAGTGTTCAGTGTTCAGTGTTCAGTGTTCGGTGTTCGGTATTACTGAACACTGAACACCGAACACTGCATACTCCTCCCCCCCTACTCCACGGCTTTATATTTCTCCCTCAAATGCTGGCGCAAAATTTCCGCCATGGTGTTGACCATGAAGGTCATTAGGAAAAGGACCATCGCGCCAAGAAACAGCGTGCGGTAAAGCGTACCCAGATAGGGGGCTTCGGGCAGTTCGACGGCGATGTTCGCCGACAACGTGCGCATGCCTGTGAACGGGTTGAAATCGGTGACCGGCGTATTGCCCGTTGCCATGACGACAATCATCGTTTCGCCCACCGCGCGGCCCAGTCCGATCATGACCGCTGAAAAGATTCCGGCAGACGCCGTCGGCAATACAATATTGATGGCGGTCTGCCAGCGACTGGCGCCGAGTGCCAGGGAACCCGAACGAAACGCATCGGGCACGTTGGAAAGCGCGTCTTCGGTGATGGTAAAGATAATCGGGATCACGGCGAACCCCATGACAAAGCCGACCACGAACGCGTTCCGTTGTTCAAAGCTCAATCCGGTCACCGTCGGATACCACAACCGGAAATCGGGTACTTGCAGGCCGGTGTTGGGGTCCGTGACCACGAAGAACGCGCGCTCGACTACCGGGCCCAAGGACCATCCCGCATACGCCGCAAGACACATGATCGGAGCAAAGGCGAGGAATTCGTAGCCCGGCTTCAAGCGGAGACGGATGCGTTGGGGCAGATTTCCCCATGCATAGCCGAATCCGTAAGCGGCGATGGTCACGCCAATGACCGCCAAGAGTACGGAAGGTACGGCATTGCTGACGATCGGAGCCAACCATAACGCGGCGAGAAAACCCAACACCACGGAGGGCAACGACGCCATGATTTCCATCGTCGGTTTGACATATCGTTTGATCTCCGGCCGCAGGAATTGCGATGTGTACAACGCCGCCAACAGCGCGATGGGCAAGGCAAAGATCATGGCGTAAACCGTGCCCTTGAGAGTTCCGATGATCAACGGGACCAGCGATAGCTTCCGCTCAAAGTCGTCGCGACCGCCCGTGGACTGCCACGAAAACTCCGCAGTCGCCTGTCCTTCATACTGGATCCTTCCGAAATAGGTCTTCCAGCCCGCCTGCGGGTGCGGGTCGTGCAAGTCGTAAAAGTGAAGCGAATAATCCGCGTCGAGAAACAGTATGCGGTTGTAACGAGGCCCCAGCGCAGCGAACTGCACATCGAATGGCAATTCGGCTTCCCAGCGAATGGCTTCCGTCGTGCCATAGCGCAACGACGCCAGGCGATCGCTCCCGATCAGGAATGCTTTATTGCGCATCCCGACGGAATAGAAAGTGGCTGCGCCGGGCAGGTCGCTGAACGTTTTGGTGTGCCCCCAAATCCGCATGTCCAAGGCCGGATCGCGAAAAATACTGTAGATGCGGTTCGCGCCGTCATGGGCGGTCATGACCACGGAGACGTCGCCTAGCAGAAAGTTCATGCTCGCGATACGCGGATCGGGCAGATCGGCGAACGGGGTGAAGACCTGCCGTTCGGTGAAGGCGCGGCCGTCAAAGTGCAGGAAACGTACGCGCCCGTCCGCAAACGCGATCAGCAGGGCGTCGGCATCGGAGGGGATCATGATATGCCGGGGCTCGCCGTCCAGGTATTCTGTAAGATCGTAACGACCATCCACCGTCAGTTCGCCCGGTCCGAGCAGCGTGCGGCGCTGCGCCAGGGAGACGGCGTGTAGTTCCGGCCGCCCGTTCACGCGTTGTACGGCCGCGAGAATTTTTCTTGTTCCGGAATCCCCGTAGGCGAGGCGTTCCACGGTCATTCCTTCGCGGCCCACCTCCAGCAAAGGGGTTTCCTGAAGCGACACCACCACCTCACGACCGCCCCGCTCCGGAAACGTCGGCTGATAGCGAACCCCGACAATTGAGAAGCGGCCGTCGGCTGTTCCGTATAGCAAGGACGTCTGATATTCGTTGTAGCGCACATAAGCGACCTCGACTTCATCGATAAAGGACGGTGCTTTATCGAAACTGCCCCGATGATAGGGCCCTCCGATATCGACGGTATCCACGAATCGCAGGGTGCCGTCTTGTTCGAGAAAGAATGGCAGTTCGGACCATTCGTCCGTTCCCATCAGGCGATAGTCCCCCGGCGGTATCGATACGGTCGACGCAGGTGCCACGCGCGCGCCGCGGAAGAGAGGAATGATTTGAAGAAGGATGAAGATGAAGATGAGCGAGACCGCCACAATGATCGCCAACCCGCCCACCTTGATGAAGTGATTCATAAAGCGGTCGAACCACAACGTGACCGGAGCCACGACGAAGCGTTCGGGGATGGGCTTCTTTGGGGGGGTCGGCGGCATGCTGTAACGTTGGCTTGGGGTTCAGGGTTCAGGGTTCAGCCAGTTATCAGC
>SLGY01000040.1 GCA_007136425.1 Kiritimatiellia bacterium | reverse complement strand
GCTTCCGCCGCCGCCCCCGAGCCCCCCCCGGCCCCCTCGCGGACAAACGCCGCCTGCGTCTTATTCAACAAATCCATGAACTGCTTCTGCAGATCATCGATGTCATCGTCGGTGTTCTTCTTTTCTTTATCAGTCATAGCTTTAATTCTTGGTGCAGCTTGGCGGAAGAGACGGTCTCAAAGCAAGCCCGCCGACCGCATGCGCCTTCGTTTCACTACGGCGGCACAGGGAGGGTCGGCCTACAACCACCAGACCTTGTAGGCCGGAGCTCTGTCCCCGGCGTCTGCAGCTTAGTCTTGAGACAGTCTGGAACCGGATCATTTACACCTCCGGGAAGGCCGCGTTCATGAACGATTGCTCGGCCACGGCGAACCAGTGGAAGGAATCCTGCTTGAACTGCTTCCAGGCTGTGTAAATCTTCTCAAACCCTTGATCGCGGGCGGCGAGTTCTTCCAGCCGCGCGCGTGTGACCCGTTCGCCCTCCTCCATGATGTCCTTTGAAAAAGCGCGCAATCGCGTGCCTTCCTGGAGCAATCGCTTGAGCGCCGCCGGGTTCTTCTCATCATACGAGGCGAGCATGTCCTGGCTGACCTCGGCGGAAGCGATTTCAAAAGCGGTTTTGTAGAGATCCGGCAAGCGATCCCACGCGCGTCGATTGACCATGAAGGAGAGCATCGCACCGGGTTCCCACCAGCCGGGATAATAATAGTAGCGGGCAATGCGATGGAAACCGAGCTTCTCATCGTCGTGCGGTCCCACCCATTCCACGGCGTCAATCACGCCGCGTTCCAATGCCGGGAACACGTCGGCGCCGGACAGCACTTGCACGGATACGCCCATGCGGCTCATGACCTCGCCGCCCATGGCGGGAATGCGCATGCGCAGACCTCGCAGATCCTGCATGGAATGAATTTCGTTACGGAACCATCCGCCCATCTGCGCGCCGGTCCCGCCACCGGGGAAGTTGAGCATGTTGAAGTCGGCGAACACTTCGCGCATCAATTCCAAACCGCCGCCGTGATACATCCACGAGACCTGCTGTCGCCCCGTGAGGCCGAACGGGATCGTTGTGTCGAACGCCAGCGCGGGGTTTTTGCCGACGAAATAATAACTGGCGCTCTGCCCGACATCGACCGTGCCCTGTTGCACGGCGTCCATGACCTGCAACGGCGGGACCACTTCGCCGGCGGCGTATACGCGAATCTGAAAGCGCCCATCGGTCAGCTCGCTTACCCGGCGGGAAAGAAGGGTGCATGCGCCATACAGCACATCCAGGCTCGGCCCGAAACTGGAGGCCAGATTCCAGCGCACGGACGGGCGGGTTTGGACGGCAGGTCCTTCAACCGCAGCCCTTCCGCATCCGGTCAGCACACCGCCCGCCACGGCGCCGACCGCCGCCTTTTTCACAAATTCGCGTCGTTTCACAACATGCTTCTCCTGTATGATTCAAGACAGGAAGCCAGCGTAATAGATGTCACAACGTCCATCAACTTCATTAATCGGCTCACCCGGACACACGGGTATTTGACGCCGCCGAATGAATATACTAGAACCTAGCATGCCGGGCAGAATTCCACCGATTCGCCGTGCGGAGGATGTAACAGGTTGGGGCGACGGAGCGCCCGCCCTACCCGTCCGATTCCGTAACATGGGGGATCCGTGCTATCCGGCCGATCGAACTGAGACAGCAGCGCACCGGGGGCACAAAAAGTGGAATACGCAAAACGCGCACAGGAAATCGTTGATATCGAAATCGACGGGTTGAAGAAGGTCCGAGACGGTCTTGGCATCGCGTTCGGCCGGGCGGTGGACCTCTTCCTGCATACGTTGGACGACGGCGGAAAGATCGTCATTACGGGCTTGGGCAAGAGTCTGCATGTGGGCCAGAAGATCGCCGCCACCCTCACGAGCACCGGGAGTCCGGCCGTGGTACTGCATCCGGCCGAGGCCATGCACGGGGATATGGGCATCCTGAATAAGGGGGATACCGTGCTGGCATTGAGTTACACGGGCGCCTCCGACGAGTTATTGAATCTGCTGCCCTTGATCAAGCAATACGACGCCCGGATTGTTGCGCTGACCGGCGACATCGACAGCCCGCTGGCGCGGAACAGCGACGAGGTGATCCCGGTCACGGTCGACCGCGAAGCCTGCCCGCTGAATATTTCGCCGACGAGCAGCACCACCGCCATGCTGGCTGTGGGCGACGCCCTGGCAATGGTTTTGCTGGAAGCGCGCGGCTTCACTCGGAACGATTACGCCAAACTTCATCCGGGCGGCGCCATCGGCCGGACGCTGCTTCTGCACGTACGCGACATCATGCGCACAGGCCACCGTATCGCGCACGTGCGTTCGGACGCCCGTGTGGAAGACGCCGTGCTGGCGATGACCGAAGCCCGTTCGGGATCCGTGGTGATCGTGGACGAGAATCATTCCGTTACAGGCATCTTCACGGACGGCGATCTGCGCCGTCATTTGACCGACGATGAGGAAACATTGCTGGACCGTCCCATCGCGAGCGTGATGACGCCGAACCCGGTCACATTATCCCAGGACCTACTGGCCGTCGATGTCCTCTCACACTTTCGCGAACACGACATCGACGACTTGATCGTTGTCGACGGGAATGCGCGTTTAGTCGGCATGATTGACGTACAAGATCTTCCCAAGCTGAAGATCTTCTGAACGTCATATTTCCCCTGCATACGCCGGATGTTCAACGGCCTTTTCAGCGCGCCCCTGAAGGACTTCGCCTGAGGATTAACATCGGTAATGTATTGTCATGTGTCCGGGCACTTGACGGATCGCATTTGAGGCGGTGATTAGCCGAACCGGTCAGGCTAATTCGGCTTCGCTCCTCGCCAGACAAGAGGGACAAATGGTATGCGTGATTTCCGGACAGGCATCCCGCTCAAACAGTTTGAGCGCCGCAATGGCGTCTTCCACCTCATACCATCCACTTTCGTCGACGCGGACCTTATTGCACCAACTACACATGGCAACAAGTTCGTCTGATCGGCGCGGCGCGGTGACATCCAGCAGCGCCTGATACGGACGCAATTCCTCCCGTACAATCTGGTTCATGAAGGTTATCAAAGGCTGATCTTCCCGCTTCGTGATGCACATCCGAATGAAGCGGCGTCTTTCCGGCGCATCGCATCGGTAGATGAACTCGATCGGACGTTTCGTGACGCGCACGCGTTGAAGCAGGTTCCTGTACACCTGTTCAACCATGGCGCCGCGACAATGTTCCCACAAAGAGGTATGCAGCACCTGGGATGAAATGACATGCTCTGCATGATTGGCCACGGCAAATGCGTCCCAAGCACCGTCGATGAGCACTATGCGATCCCTCTCATCAATTCCATAGATCACGGGGGGCTGGGACTGACCTGTGCGAGGCTCGTTCATGTTTATATTATACACTTTCGGCAAGATAGACTCATGAGGTTTGGCATAATTTTTCGATTCATTCACCGCTTATGCCTGTGCATATATGACCAACCTTTCAATTCGCCGTATCGCCTGTCTGTCATTACAAC
This sequence comes from Kiritimatiellia bacterium, assembly GCA_007136425.1. Taxonomy (GTDB): domain Bacteria; phylum Verrucomicrobiota; class Kiritimatiellia; order SLAD01; family SLAD01; genus SKZA01. The sequence continues at coordinate 9,262 of SLGY01000040.1, read as the reverse complement.
CGTTTCTCGTGGAAGAATCCGGTCACGCGCAGGATTGCGTTGTGTTCGTATGCGGACAGCGCTATCGCCTCCCCCCCCCCCCGGTGCGACAAGCCCACCGCTTTTCGAGCCCCGCCAAACCCCTCCGCCCGCGCCATCCCACACTTTGCAAAGTGTGGGATGACGGGGCGGGAACCCGTGTAGCGACAGCGCCCGACGCGTTGATTCGAAACAACATGACACCGAGGATTGCCTTCCAGGCTCAAATGGCACAGCCGTTTCGGTGTCATTATTTTTGACGCAATGCGCCGGGCGCGGTTTGCCGGTTTCCCGGTTGACCCGTCCCCTTTCCGCCGGTATCGTCTTGAAGCTTCTTCCAAGTCTATTTTCAGCATAAGGAATAACCGTTATGGCCATGCTCATCACCAAGTTTAATAAACTGATTGCCAACAAATTTGTCTGGATCGGTTTCACCTTTCTTATCGTCGTCGCCTTCGTTGCCTGGGACATGGCGGTGCCGGAAGAAGATCGTGATCCCGCTGCGAGGCAGGCGGCGGGTCACCTGTTCGGGGAACCCGTCTCCCCCGATGAATTCCGATCCGCCTACGTACACACCCACATGGGGCTCACGCTAGCCATGGGACAACCGCTGCGCATGACCGAAGAGCTTGACGCGGAATTGACCCGGATGGCTTGGAAGCGACTGGCCTCTCTCAAACACGCCCGGCAACTCGGGATACGGACTTCCGACCGGGAAGTGGTGGAAGCCATTCGCGCCTTTCCCGACTTTCACGATCAGGGCCAGTTCAATCCGGATATCTACCGCGCGTTTCTTCACCAGTACTTGGGACAACTTGGTTTCGGGCCGACCCAATTTGAGGAACATGTCCGGCAGGAACTGGTCCTGCAACAGCTTCAGCGCATGGTCTCGGAATCGGTCCTGATCACCCCGGCCGAAATCCAGCGCGCAATCCACTCATTCGGCGACGAATTCACCGTGCAATACGCCACGATCGACGAGGACGTGCTCGGCGAAGGCCTTGAGATCTCCGAGGAAGAGGCGCGGGCCTTTTATGACAAGGATCCGGAAGCCTTCACCATCCCGCCCAAAGTCCGGGTCAAGTATGTGCGTTTCCCGATCGCCGACTTCAAGGACGAGGTGGAGATCACGGAGGATCAGGCGCTGAGCTATTATGACTTGAACATCGACGATTTCACTGAATACGAAGAACAGGAGCCGGCCTTGTACGACGAGGAAGAAAGCCCGCCTGATGACGACGACCTCTTTCGAGTCGCCACGACGATCCCCTTCGAAGACGTTAAAGAAGAGATCATGGATAGGCTTCGCCGGGATGCGGCGGCGCGGCGGGCCGCGGACGTGGCCACGGATTTTGTCATTTCACTGGTCCCCGACCGCCATGGAGACGCCGCCACTTTCGAAGAGGCCGCGGAAGAATACGGGGTAATCATCGAGGAGACCGAACCGTTCGCTCGCGGCGAAACGCCCGAGAACGTCGACGCCGGCATCGCATTCGCCCAAGCCGCTTTCGATCTGCGCCCGCACAGGGACTATTATTTCAGCGACGCCGTTGAAGGCGCGGAGCATATGTACGTGCTGGCGCTGGACGAGCGGTTTGCGTCCTATGTACCCGATTATGAAGAAGTGCAGGATCAGGTCCATGAAGCCGCCCGGGCGGACGCCGTGGCCCGTGCGGTCGAGGACCTTGCCGAAACGTTCCGGGACACCGCCCAAACCGAACTGCGCGCGGGTCAGACCTTTGAGGAGATCGCCGACATCTTCGCCATCCCCGTCAGTGAACCCGTCACCTTCAGCGCCACCGTGGGGCTGGATGACCGCGCCTATGGGGATGAGCTTCTCCGCGCCGTGCTGGTCTATAACGAAGGCGAGGTCACCGAGCCCGTGGAAATCGAAAACCGCCATCTGGTGGCGCATGTGGCGCAACGCACCGCGGCCGATATGGACCAATACGCCGACTTCCGGCAACAGATCGTTTCCACGCTGACCGGCGAACGCGCCCGCATTCTTTTCGAACAATGGCAGGAACAGTTGCTTGAAAAAGCGGAATTTACGCCGCGGGAAATACCCGATCCCGCCCCGGCCGACGAAGATGACTTCTACGAAGACGACTGGGTCATGCTCGACCGACATGATTAACCGTCACGCCGAGGCTCTATCCACGCTTGACGTTTTGCGGGCGAGATGTTTTTTTTAGCGCTTGCTTATGAACAAGGTGCTTACAGTTGCGATTGGTTCCGATCATGGTGGGTTCGACCTCAAACAGCGTCTGATCCCCTTTCTTCAATCGCAGGGGCACCGGATTACCGATTGCGGTGCATACAGCAAGGACGCCGTCGACTATCCGGTTATCGCTCACGCCGTAGCCACCCGGGTCGCGGACGGGACCTGCGCCTTCGGCATCATGGTGGACGGGGCGGGTATCGGTTCGGCGATGGCGGCGAACAAGGTGCCCGGCGTGCGTGCGGCGGCGTGTTATAACGAGGCGCTGGCGAAGAACAGTCGCGAGCATAACGGCGCAAATGTCTTGACTCTTGGAGCGGGTCAAACGACGCTTAAGCAAGCCCAGTCCATCGTGTCTGTATTTCTTGGCACGGACTGCACGGAGACGCGGCATAAACGCCGCGTCCAATTGATCATGGATATTCAGGACGGACGCCTGTCAGGGAACCGTCCGGGTGAAACATCAACTTCAACACAGGGGGCTCAGGTGGATTTATCGCCGCAGGACATTGAACGAATTGCCGGGCGCGTAAAGGAATTGATCGGGCATTCCGGCGGATCGACCGCCCCGGAGCCCGCCCTGCGCATGGACGCGGAATCGCTGGCGCAGATGATTGATCACACCATACTCAAGCCCGACGCATCGCGCGCGGACGTGGAGCAACTGTGTCGCGAAGCCGTCGAGCACGAATTCTTTTCCGTCTGCGTGAATTCCGCGTGGGTCCCGCTGGCCCGCGACCTGGTCCGCGGCTCGAACGTAAAGGTCTGCGCGGTGGTCGGATTCCCGCTGGGCGCATCACCGCCTCAGATCAAGGCGTTGGAGGCGCGCAAGGCCATCCGCGAAGGCGCGAAGGAAATCGACATGGTCATCAATGTCGGCGCGCTGAAAAGCGGCGACGATAAATTGGTGCTCGAAGATATACGCGCCGTAGTCGAGGCCTGCAAGGACGGGCGCGCACTGAGCAAGGTCATTCTGGAGAACAGTCTGCTTACGGACGAGGAGAAGGTGCGCGCCTGTGAATTGAGCATGAAGGCGCGGGCCGATTACGTAAAGACCTCCACCGGGTTCAGCACCGGCGGCGCGACGGCCGAGGACATCGCCCTGATGGCGCGCACCGTGGCGCCCCGCAAGCTGGGGGTCAAGGCGTCCGGCGGCGTGCGCACGTATGACGACGCAATGAAAATGATCGCGGCCGGCGCCACGCGGATCGGCGCCAGCAGCAGTGTGAAGATTTTGGAACAAGCCAGAGCAAGTAACTAACAGGCAGGAAGGAGTCATCCCGTGGCAGAATTACGCACCTATGTATTCCTGGACAGTCTGCAACCGCAGTTCGCGTCCTTTCTCGCAACCGTGTCTCAGGGCTTTCTGCCCGTAGCCGGCCAAGCGTCGCTCTTCATTGAGATCGCGCCGGGCATGGACATCAACCGGATGACGGACATCGCCCTCAAGGCGACCAACGTCACGCCGGGCATGCAGATCGTCGAGCGGACGTTCGGTATGCTGGAACTGCATTCCGATTCCCAGGCCGATGTTCGCGCGGCGGGCCAGGCCATCCTCGACGAACTCGGACTGAAAGAGGAGGACCGGATCAAGCCCGCCGTCACCACCAGCCAGGTCATACGGCACCTATCGGACTATCACACCCAGCTCCTCAACCGCATGCGGCACGGCAACATGATTCTGCCGGGGCAAACCCTCTATGTGATGGAATGCGCCCCGGCCGGCTACGCGTCGATTGCGGCCAACGAGGCGGAAAAAGCCGCGGAGATCAACGTGCTTGAAGTGCGCGCCGTAGGCGCGTTTGGACGCGTTTATCTCGGAGGCGAAGAACGTGATATTCAGGTCGGCTACGAGGCTGCGGAAGCCGCCATCAACTCGGTTACCGGCCAGATGCCGAAGAAAAAATAACCGCGAATAACAACGCATAGAACAGAGGACAAACCAACCAGAGAGGTACAAAATGGCAGAAGCATTAGGAATGATTGAAGCGCGCTCGTTTCCCGCCACCGTGGAAGCGGCGGACGCCATGGTCAAAGCGGCCAAGGTCGAATTGGTTTCGTACGAAAAGACCGGCGGAGGCTACACGTCCGTGATCGTCCGCGGCGATGTCGCCGCCGTGAAGGCCGCGTGTGACGCCGGACAGATCGCCGCCAGCCGCGTGGGCGAAGTCGTGGCCGTGCATGTCATCGCGCGTCCGCACGCCAACGTGGACACGGTGCTGCCGCTCGGACGGGGCGCTCAGGCCAAGTCCGCCAAGAAGTAAGCAACGAACATCATCAACGCTGAACCGCCTTTATCCGCCCCGCGCGGATAAGCGGTTCGCGGGGGAGAGTGCATGAATCTCGGCAAAGTCGTAGGGATGGTTGTGGCTACGCGGAAGGAAGCCAGCATGGACGGGCTTCGCTTCATGCTGGTCCGCCACCTGAACGAGAAGGGCGAGGAAACCGGCGGGCAGGTGGTCGCCGCTGACGCCGTGGGCGCCGGCCCCGGCGAGGTGGTCCTTGTTGCCAGCGGCAGCTCCGCCCGGCAGACCACCGCCACCGACAAGCGCCCCTGCGACGCGGTCATCATGGCCATCGTCGACAGTTGGGACGTGGGCGGCACGGTGAAGTATCGCAAGAGCGAAGACGAGTAGTTGGGAAGCAGTAAGAAGTAGAAAGTGAAAAGTAAGAAGTGAGAAGTGGAATCTATTCCGACATCCTGCTTGTTACTTCTGACTTCTAACTTCTTACGTCATACGTCCCCGAAGGGATAGACATGGCAACATTATCCGATCAAGACATTGAAGCAATCGCACGGAAAATCGTAGCGGATCTGGGCCAGGGATCGGGCGGCAGCGGCGGTGGCGGCACCGCATCCAACGCGCCTCCCCCCGAACAAGGGGTCCCGTCGGGCATGGGCATCTTCCATAGCATCGACGAGGCGATCACCGCCGCGCAGGCCGCGTTCCCGGTCTTTTGCGCGCTCCCGCTGGAACAACGCAAACGGATCATTGAAAATATCCGCGTCACCATGCGGGAACACAAGACCGCGCTCGCCAAATCCGCGCATGAAGAAACCGGTCTCGGCCGTTTCGAAGACAAGATTGTGAAGAACGAGCTGGTGATCGAAAAGACGCCCGGCCCCGAAGTGCTGCATCCCCAGGCGCAAACCGGCGACCACGGGCTGACCCTGACGGAGCCGGCGCCGTACGGCGTGATCGGCGCGATCACCCCCTGCACCAACCCCACATCCACCATCATCAACAACTCCATCGGGATGTTATCCGCCGGGAACACCGTCGTCTTCAACGTGCATCCCGCATCGAAACGTTGTTCGATGGAAACCATCGTTCTGATCAACAAGGCCGTGACGGAAGCCGGCGGGCCGCCGAACGTGGCGGTGGGCGTCGCCAACCCCACGATCGAAAGCGCCCAGGAACTGATGAAACATCCCGGCATCCGGATTCTCGTCGTCACCGGCGGCGGCGGCGTGGTCAAAGCGGCCATGGCCAGCGGCAAACGCGCCATCTGCGCCGGGCCCGGCAATCCGCCCGTTGTGGTGGACGAAACCGCCGACCTGAACCAGGCCGGACGCGACATCGTTCTTGGGGCCTCTACCGATAACAACATCATCTGCGCCGACGAAAAAGAAGTCGTCGTGGTAGAATCTGTAGCCGATGATTTGATCAAGTCCATGGTGCAACATGGCGCGGCACTCATCGACAAGAGCAAACTGCGCCCGCTCGAGGAAGTCATCTTCACCAAGATGGCGGGGCCGCGCGGCCATGCGGAGATCAATCGCAAGCTGATCGGGAAGAACGCCGACGTGATACTTTCTCAAATCGGCATGAACGTGCCCAGCACCATCCGCCTCGGCGTTGTCGAAGTTGACGTTGATCATCCGTTGATGTGGACCGAACAGATGATGCCTATTCTACCCGTTGCCCGCGTCAAGGACGCCGATCAGGCCATTGATTTGGCGCTGGAAATGGAAGGCCGCTGTTACCACACGGCCATCATGCATTCTAAACATCTGGACCGACTCAGCCGCATGGCGCGCGAGTGCAATTGCAGTATCTTCGTAAAGAACGGACGATCCCAGGCCGGGCTGGGACTGGGCGGCGAGGGATGCACCTCCTTCACCATCGCCAGTCCGACCGGCGAAGGAATGACCGGCCCCGTAAGCTTCTCGCGCTGGCGACGCTGTACGCTGGTTGATCATTTCAGGATCGTTTAATGAAAAACTATCCGGCTATAGCAACCCTTGAATTCAAGGAGATTGCCGTCGGGATGCATACCACGGACGCCTTGATCAAGAAGGCCCCCATTTCGCTCGTGAAATGCGGGACGATCAGTCGCGGGCGGTATCTCACCCTGATCGCCGGCAGCACGGCGTCCGTGGACGAGTCTTACCACGAGGCGCTTTACCGGGCGGAAGGCGCGCTCATTGACCACGTATTCCTCCCCGACATCGCGCCCGCGCTGCACGACGCGGTCTTCGGCAAACGGGTCACCTGCCGGGACGGGGCCATCGGAATTCTAGAAACGGAAACGACGTCTTGTAACATTCGCGCCGCGGAGCTGGCTCTCAAAGGAACTACTGTCGAGCTGCTCGAATTGCGCCTGGCCGACAGCTTATTGCACGGCAAGGGTGTCAGCCTGTTCCATGGCGAGCTCTATGATATTGAAGCCGCTCTCGACATTGCGGTATTCTACCTCGAAGACAAACAGCACCGGGTGGTGCATAAGATTATTACGTCGCCGCATGAAGCCCTGGCCGCTCAGATCAATTACAGCACGACGTTCGGGGAGGCGCAGTTAACCAATTTGAACGGAGAATTGCCGTGAGGAGTAAGAAGTGAGAAGTAAGAAGTGAGAAGTAAGAAGTTAAAAGTCAAAAGTAATGTGCTGGACCCGAAAAACGGTTTCTTCTTTCTTCCCACTTCTCACTTCTTACTTCTTACTTCTTACTTCTTACTTCTCACGCTTCAGGGGAAATTGAAATGCTGTTAGGAAAAGTCATAGGCACCGTGGTGCCCTGCGATACGTACGAAGGCCTTGAATCCGTGCCTATGCTGTGGGTTCAACCGCTCGGCAAAGACCGGAAACCCAAGGGGAAATCCATCGTCTGCGCCGACGCCACGCGCATGGCCGGTCCGGACGAACTGATCTACTACGAGGGCGGTCGCGAAGCGGCTATGGCGCTGGATCCTTGGTTTGTGCCGGTCGACCATGCCATTATCGGTATCGTGGACGACCTGACCGTTGAGGAAGGCGGTGACGCATGATTACGGGCGTTGTATCCGGCAACATCTTCTCCACCATCAACCATCCCTTCTATGACGGGAAACGGCTCCTGATCGTGGACAAGACCGACCTGAACGGCAAACGAACGGGCGATTATCTCATCGCCGTCGATTCCGTCGATGCGGGCGTCGGCGATCCCGTGCTCGTGGTGGATGAAGGCAACGGCGCCCGGCAAATCATCGGCGATCCCAGCGCTCCGATCCGCTCCATCATCGTCGGTATCATCGACAGCGTGGACGTAAGCCCGTTTTGAACAGAAGACCGCGCGAGGACAGGTTCTGGGTTTTAGTTTTCAGGTTTTCGATTTCGGATTTCAACCCACAACCCAAAACCTAAAACCTGGAACCACTTCTTTGTCATACACCGCAGTAAAAGGATAATATATGCGAGCTATCTTGATCATTCTCGATTCCGTCGGTATCGGCGCGGCGCCGGATGCGGAACAATACGGCGACGTAGGCTCCGCCACGGTTCCGCATATCGCGGAGGCCGTCGGCGGGCTGTCCCTTCCCTTTCTTGAATCCATGGGCCTCGGCAACATCCCCTCCATTTTACCCGACGGCAAACCAATCAAAGGGGTGAACCCCGTGGAAGAACCCGGCGCGTCCTATGGCGCCATGCAAGAACTCTCGGAGGGGAAAGACACCATCACCGGCCACTGGGAACTAGCCGGCATTGATATGAATCCCGGATTCAGCGTATTTCCGCCCGATCCCCCTTCGTTCCCGGACGATCTGATCAAGCCCTTTGTGGAACAAACCGGCCGCGACATTCTGGGCAACAAAGCCGCCAGCGGGACGGGCATCATCAACGAGCTCGGCGAAGAGCACATAAAGACGGGGAAATGGATCGTTTATACCAGCGCCGATTCCGTATTCCAGATCGCCGCGCACGTGGATGTCGTGCCGCTCGAAGAACTCTATCGCGCATGCGAAATTGCGCGTGAACTGTGTAATCCCTACCGGACCGGGCGCGTCATCGCGCGTCCTTTCCGCGGCGAGCCGGGCGCATTCGAACGCACGCAGGACCGGCGCGATTATGCCTTTCAACCGACGGAACCCTTGATCCTGGAACGGGTCCATGACGCCGGCATTCCCGTGTATGCCGTCGGAAAGATCGAGGATATCTACGCGCATCGCGGCATCACGGAATCCGATCACACCGGCAATACGGAGGCATCGCAGAAAGCGGTCACGCGTTTCACGCGCGAGCGCAAGGACGGATTCATCATCGCCAACTTCATTGATTTCGACATGATCTACGGTCATCGTCGTGACGTGCAGGGCTATGCCAACGCGCTCCAACAAACCGACGCGTACTTCAGCGAATACGTCCAGTTGCTCTCGCCGGACGACCTGCTCATTATCACCGCCGACCACGGCAACGACCCCACGCATCACGGCACTGATCATACGCGCGAATACGTGCCGCTGCTCGTTTACCAACAAGAACGACCGGCACGAAATCTCGGCCTGCGCACAGGATTCTACGATGTTGCGCAAAGCATTGCCGACTACTTCGACCTCGAACCCATGCCGAAGGGTAAGTCGTTTCTGTAGAGCAAAAGCCGTTTCCCGCTCTTATACGGTTGGCACATAATCATCCACCGCCTAACGGGCGTGTTGATTTATTCCCGGCGCGTCGCAAGCGACGGCCCTACGCCCCGATTATCGAGGCATTTTGTAGGGCTGCCGCTTGCGGCACGCCGGTTTCACCACATAATGCAGAATAAAT
>SLGY01000203.1 GCA_007136425.1 Kiritimatiellia bacterium | reverse complement strand
GGCCCTTCTGCTGCTGACGGATCTGGGGGCGCTCGACGCCGATGATGGCGCCATCACCTCGCTCGGACGCCGGATGGCCGCCTTTCCCGTCCACCCGCGCTATGCGCGCATGCTCATCACGGCCGACCGTTATGGCTGCGTGCGCCAGGCCGCACTGATCGCCGCGCTCACGCAGGGCCGCTCAATCCTGACACGCCGCCCCGGGAAAAACACGCGTCAGGAAAAACGCGACGTGCTCGGCGACCAGGCGTCCTCGGATTTTCTCATTCTCATGCGTGCCTGGCACTACGCCCTGAAGAACGGCTTTGACGTGGCCCGATGTCGACGACTCGGCATCAATGCGCAGGCTGCGCGCCAGGTACAACCCGTCCATGACGCGTTTCTACGACTGGCCGAACGGCAGGGGTTGAAGACGGACACGAAACCCGCCGACGACGACGCGCTATGCAAGTGCATCCTGGCGGGTTTCGCCGATCAGGTCGCCGTACGCCGGGATCGCGACACGTTACGATGCCGGGTGGTGCATGCGCGCACCGGCATGCTGGCGCGCGACAGCGCCGTGCAGGACGCCCCTCTCCTGGTCGCCTCGGAAATCGACGAAATTCAGTCCGGCGCCGAACTGACCGTCTTGCTCAGCCTGGCCACGCGCGTTGAAGAAACGTGGCTGGCCGAATTGTTTCCTGACGCCGTCACAACGCGAACGGTCGTGTTCTATGACGCCGCCTCCAAGCGCGTCGTGCAGGAACATCAGCGTTGCTATCACGATCTCGTGCTCAACACCCAACGCCGTGGCGCCCCTTCGGCCGACGCGGCCGCGCGGATTCTCGCCGATGAAGTCGTGAAAGGGAATCTGACATTGTCCCGCTGGGACGACCGGATCGAGCAATGGATTCTGCGCGTAAACGGCCTCGCGCAATGGTGTCCCGAACTCGATTTACCCGTGATTGACGAGGCCGGGCGCCGCATGATTATCGAGCAGTTATGTCTGGGCGCGTTCGGGTACAAGGACATCCGCGACAAGGCCGTCCGGCCGTTTGTCGAGTCCATGCTCTCGCCCGCGCAACGGGCGTTACTGGATCAGCACGCCCCGGAACGACTCGCGATCGGCGGCAAACGCCCGTTTCGACTGGTATACGCCGAACAGCAGCCACCCGCGCTATCGGCTCGCATGCAGGAGTTGTTCGGCGTGGAGGATATTCCGCGAATCGCCATGGGCCGGGTTCAGCCCGTGCTCCATATCCTCGCGCCCAACCACCGCGCGGTGCAGGTAACGCGCGATATTAAAGCCTTCTGGCGCGAGCATTATCCCGGCATCCGCCAGGAACTCAAACGGCGTTATCCTAAACATGCCTGGCCGGAAATGCCCGGCGCATAGAAGCGCGCATCAACGCCGGATTAGCATTGCTTAACATCGACCCAGTGCGCTAAGGTTCGCCTTAACGTTAGGGTGTAGCGCTCCACAAAGAAGAGGTGCCGCATGTTGTGGTTCAAGAAGAAAATAAAGATCGAAGACTATGTGACCGAACTCGTCCAGGAAAAGCTTCCACGCGCCGTCCAGTTCTTCGACCGGGAAAACGAGCGCGCGCATCAGTCCTTGAAGATCGACGACACGCGCCTGCTGGAAATCGGGGCGGGGATGGCCCTCTTCTTCCTTGGAAAATATTTTCCGGACAACGAAAAAGAGAATCTCGCCATCATGTCCCGGGCCTACAAGCAGATGGAAAAACTGTTGCCGGCCATGAACGCCAAACCGAAAGAGGCGTATGCGTGGTGGAAAGCCTTTACCGACGGCCTCATTTTCCAGGAAAACGAGCAACGGTTACGCATCGCGTGCCGGCTCGTTTGGGAAAAGATCTTGCACGAAAAGGCGTATCGCGAGGCGTCACCGCTCAAGACCTTCGGCTATTTCCTCGAGATGGAAATCGAAGGCGCCGAAAAGTTGAACCTGGTCTGACGGTGATACCAACCGAACAACAAGCCAAACACACTCAACAACACGCTCGACGCAACGGGTTCAGACAGACCAACACGCTGTGCCCCAACCAAAGCGGCGCCGCCTCACCCGCCTCCGGCGGGATCGTTGGCGCCGCACTCCAAGTTCCACCCAAACTTAATGACCTCGGGTCCATTTGGAGTGCGCCGGCAAGGAGTCTGCGACGCGACGGCGCTTTCGGACACACCAACACGCGGTGCCCCAACCGTTGTGGATTTGACGCGCTAGCGGCAGTATCCTCTGCAAACGATTTATTAGGCCCTGGCGCGGCGTTCCTGCTGCAATCTCTCGGAGACCCAGAGTTTGATCAAAGACTGACGGCTTACGCCGATCATCTTGGATTCTGTGTCCAAATTCTGAATGATCCATTCAGGAAAATCCACGTTTACACGGCGAGCTTCCAAGCCAGGCCGCCTGATAGTGCTTGCATCAATGTACTCCGAGATATCGTCGCCCGCGTCAAATCGGGCGTCGAATTCTTTAGCTGTCATGGTAGATTTTCTTTTCATTTTTCCGGGCCCTCCTCACGGATATAAGCCGAATTCGTTCGTTTCAGGCGTATTTATCTCGTCCGCGGGCAAAATGTAGCCAAACGATGGACAAGTACCGCATAGAAAGCCGGCCACGATGCGATAAGTGGGCACAATATCATGAAATCGAGGGTCCAGTCGTGGAGGTTCTGCCCGAGGCGGACCCGCATGCCGGGTGGTGTGGGAACCCCGGCTGATCCTTAGCGATCCGTCGGGGTGACCCGATTGGCCGTTCAGATCCGTTGTGTTTTGAGCCCCGCCTTCTTGGCAGCCTTCAGTTGCCGCTCGTCCGAAGATGCAAACAAATCCGCACCCCATTCAAGCGCGCAGGCTACATGCAATCCATCCATGGCTCGGACGGGGCTTGTCTCCAGAATACGGATGGCTGATCCGACGACCGAAGTCGTGAGGTTGACAATGACTGCATCGCGGACATCTCCAAGTAGACGCTGTTTCGCCTTGCGATACTGAATGGATGTTAGAGTGTGTTCCCGCATCCTCCGATTGAGCGCGGATACGATTTCGGGAACACAGATCACGCTAAGGCCCAGTTCAGAGGCTTGGGCGCACGTAGCCTCGATTTTGTCACTGCCCTCTTCCTCGACAAACCGTTTTGCGAACGAAGATGAGTCGAGATAGGCCTTCACTGGGTTCGCTCCTCCAAAATTGCCGACGAGAGTGCAGCCCCTTTTGCCGTGAGGCGTAGTGCCGGTTGCTTCCAGGATGGCTGAGTTTGACCCTCGCGCACGGCAGGGGATATCTCGGCAATGGGGCGGCCATGGCGCAGAACGACCAATGTTTCCCCGTGTTCGACTCGGGTAAGCATGCCCGACGCGTGGCTCCTGAACTCGG
>SLGY01000002.1 GCA_007136425.1 Kiritimatiellia bacterium | reverse complement strand
CTCAGGAAGTGGGCTTATTTCCTCCGCAACCGGGTTTGCGCGCGGAGGCTCTGCGATTGTATGAGGCGGGATACTTGCAGGCGCGTCATCCTTCGCAACTGTATGCGGCGTTTGTGGAGGGGTTGCTACTGTTCGCGGTCATGCTGGTGTTGCGGCGATCGGCGTGGGCGAGCAAGGCGGACGGACATCTGTGCGTGGCTTTTTTGCTGCTCTACGCCGCCGGACGCTTTTCGGTCGAATTCTTCCGGGAACCGGAAATCATGTATTTCGGCTGGCTGACTCAGGGGCAGTTGTTATCCCTGTTGATGGTCGTTGCCGCCGTTCCGGTCTGGCGCTGGGCGCAGAGTGTTGCGCGGTAATCAGTGTTCAGTATTCAGTTTTCAGTATTCAGTGACGGCGTAACTGAACACTGAATTACTTCCAACTTCCAACTTCTTACTTCCTACTTCTTACTCTTCAGACATCATCTGATCGTAGAACGCGGTGTAATCGTCCGGTGCATCGCCGTCGCGGAAAGCGATGGCGTGGCGCGGGTGCGCGTTGAGTTGGCCCGTGATCTGGTAGGGGATCGAGGGACCCCAGTCGATTTTCTGTTTCATGGGCAGAATGGTGTCCTGCACGCATTGCAGGACGGGCCGCAGTTTGAATTTCGGGTTGCGCAGAAAGCCGAGGAGCAATTCCGTCGGGCAGTTGCCCGCGCCGCGGCCCAGTCCCATCATCGTGGAATCCACCCGGTTGCACCCGAGGATAATGGCCTCGATGGTGTTGGCGAAGGCGAGTTGCAGGTTGTTATGCGCGTGCATGCCGACTTCCTTGCCGGTCCCGTCCAAGGCGCGTTTGTACTTGCGCACCAGATGATCAACCTGTTCCCGGTACAGGTTGCCGTTGCTGTCCACGACGACGACGACCTGGGCGGGGCTTTCCTTGGCGATATCGAGGACCTGATCGATCTCAGCGTCTTTCACGGTGGAGATGGCCATGATGTTGAGGCAGGTCTCGTAACCGAGCTCGTGCGCGTGATGCAGCATTTCCACCGCCTCCGCAATCTGGGACGCGTAGCAGGCGATGCGCAACATATCCAGCACACTGTCCTTACATGGCAGGGGCTGCTTCTCCCAATCGCTCTTGCCGCCTGCGTCGAGCATGGCGCAGAGCTTCATGCCGGTATTCTCGAAGGTGTGATCGCCCACCACGCGGCGTAAGTCCTCCTCGGCGGAATGGCGCCAGGGCCCGTATTGATCTTTCGGAAAGACCTTGGGCGAGTTCATGTAGCCGATTTCCATATAGTCCAGACCGGCTTCCACGCAGGTTTCGTAGACGGACTTGACTTCGTCGTCCGTGAAACGGGAGTCGTTGACCAGGCCCCCGTCGCGAATGGTGCAGTCGAGCACCTTCAGCTCGGGGCGATAGGTGATCCAGGGTGCTTTCTTGGCTGTCATCGGCGTATGTCCACTTGTTCTTTTCGAATTGATTACCGGAAACGCGCATTTTCTATAGATTACGGATTGAGGCAAGCCTTTATCCGAGAATGACGGGGATGCCGGCCGGGTCCTGTCCGTTTGGCGTTGAACCCGCTTAGAGTTCTTCCTCCTCGACCACAGGATGCGGAATGAGCTGTTCGAATTCGCTCACGTCGCATCCGTTCAGGCAGCTTTCGATGATCTTCCGTCCCAGGGGATCAAGGTCGTCATGAAGGAACGTGCGGAGTTGTTGATGGAAAAATTCGGCCAACTGGGCGGCGCCCTGGTCGTAGGCCTCTTCGCCGACTTCCTTTTGCAGTTCCACGCGCAGCATGATGGCCGGAATGGTTTGTCCTTCGATGGTGATACTACGAAGGGCATACCCCAAAAGCGGACAACGCGCCGCGATGACCTGCTCGTTCGTAAACCGCGCACCGCCGCGACGCGCGAGGTATTCGCGCGCGATCCATTGCGGCATGAAGCTGGTCTTCCAGACGCCGACATGTTGGTTCGGACAGAGGATATAACGCACCTTGGGCGTATCCACCACCTGCCGCAACAGCAGATTCGCCTGATCCACCATGCGTCCGGTGGCAAACGGCCAGTAGGACCCGACGCCCTCCGAACTCATGCCTTCGGTCTGTACGATGCTCGGGTTCGCGTGACCGCGCGGGGCGACCAAACGCCAGAGCCACGCGAGGGCGGGCGGCAACAGGTGAAAGATGCCCAGGATCCCGTAGGACGGATTCTCGCGCGTGCACGGCGGGGTGCGCACACCGAAGCTGCGTACATCCGCGGCTACCGGCCCGTCGACGATGTCCGACACGGCGCTACGCGGAATGATGACGCGCGGATTCGGGCACGGCTTGCCGGGTTCATCCTCGATATGGTCCCAGATCAACGCGGTACTCTCGGATCGGGCCTCGATGTTGAGGAAGAGTAACGGTTCGGACGGGTGAATCGTCATCTCTTCAAGATGCGGATCGATCCCGTAATGGCTAATGTGATTGACGCGCACGAACCAGCCCGTTTCTGCGTCTTCCAGCACCACTTTCCCGGCTTTGCGGCTCATATTGGGATGGCACAAAGCCATGTCGTCCGTTACCGGGCGCAGATCGCAGTTGCGCGGCAAGACAATCGTGCGGCGCTCGTCGGATTCGACGTTGACGCCCAGCAACAGGCTGCCGTCCCGTTCGCGGTGTACCTGTTCGAGCATCTCGCTCTTGCCGCCGCCGCTGGCGCCTTCGTGCATGATGGTGATCTTGTTATCATACGGCGTAATGACCTGCACGGTGGAGCAGTGCGCGGTTACCCATTTCTCCCGCTCGCCGAGCGCGAGGAGCACGCCGTAGATTCCTTTCTTCGCGCTTGGTCCCGGGTACAGATTATAGCTGAACAGTTCATGGCGATGGGCGCGACGGTTGTGCACGACCATTTGTTTTCCGCCGAAATGCGTATGGCGGAACACGGGCGCAACATAGATGACCGCGCGCGGATTGAAATCATGGGGAATTTCCTGCACCTCCATAATGCCCTGCAGCAGGGCGAGGCCGAGGGCGAAGAATCCTGCGTTCGACGGTCCGACGACAAGGGCATGGGCGCCCTTACCGGGTTCTCCTGCAAAAAACGGAAAGAGGGCGAGCTCCTGTGTCTTCAGCCATTCGAATGTCTCGTCCCGCAGTTTGTCGAAGCTTTCGCCGTATACTTCGTCATAACGCGGTTTGTCCGTGGGGCTGTCATCGGCGATGATCATGCAATCCGGATCGCGTCGGCGCATGTAGGGCTCGATGTAGTTGGCGGCGATCCCGTTCTTGACGCGACACACTTCGGCTTCGACCACGCGACCCTTGCCGGGCACGTCATACGCGACTTCATGAATGCCGTGCTCATTTGCGTCCCGCACGGCAAGTTCGATGAGTTCCGCTTCGTTCCCCGCCACGATATAGCCGGG
>SLGY01000076.1 GCA_007136425.1 Kiritimatiellia bacterium | reverse complement strand
TTGCCGGGCGTATTCGACATGGTCCGATCCCTGCGCTCGAAGACGGCTATTCCCGTGATGTGCTATTGCTATATGAATCTCTTGTACGCGCCCGGATTCGAACGAACGATTCGTCAAGCGGCGCGGGCGGGCGTCGATGGAATACTCATCCTTGACTTACCCGTGGAGGAGAGCGCCGCGTATGCAAACGGTCTGCACGAAGCGGGTTTGAACCATATTACGCTCATTACCCCGACAAGTCCGGATGAGCGAATACGCGCGATTGTGCGTCATGCGAGCGGATTCGTATATGCCGTATCCCGCACGGGCGTGACGGGCATGCAACAGTCGCTGGACGCTGCCGCCGGGACGTTATTGAAACGTGCGCGCAAGATGACGGATGTGCCCTTGGCGCTTGGTTTCGGTATTTCCAGTCCCGAACAGGTCGCGGCCGCCGCCCGGCACGCCGATGCCGTGGTGGTAGGCAGTGCGATTGTACAGGCACTTCATCAGGCGGGACGTTCCCGTGCCGCACGAAAACGGGTGGCGGACTGGCTGGCATCCATGGTGCGCGCAGCAAAGGAGTAGATGATGACGGAATCGATGTATGCAGTCATTCTTGCGGGCGGGAGAGGGGAACGGTTTTGGCCGTTGAGTACGCAGGCGTGTCCGAAACAATTGTTGTCTTTGGTGGGCGACAAGCCGCTGTTGAGACAGGCCGTGGACCGACTGGAAGGCTTGATTCCGCCCGAACGAGTCTATGTGATTACCAACGAGGACTTGGTCGAGGCGTCGCAGCAGGCTGCGCCCCAATTGCCGCACGAAAATATTATCGGCGAGCCGATGGGCCGGGACACCGCGGCCGCCGCCGCGCTGGGCGCGGTCCTTGTCAAGGCGCGGGATCCGAAAGCGTCTTTCTGTATTCTGACGGCGGACCATATCATCGGCAATCCGGACGTCTATCAAGCCACCTTGCGTGAGAGCTTGCGACTGGCGCAGGAAGAGGATGTCCTGATCACGATTGGTATTCCCCCGACCGAACCGAGCACGGGCTACGGGTATATCGAGGCGACCGACACCCGTGACGAACGCGGAGGCGTTGAGTTTCTGGAGGCCAATCGTTTTGTGGAGAAACCGGACCGGGAAACGGCGGAGAAGTATGTGGCGGCCGGCACGTACTTTTGGAATTCCGGCATGTTCATCTGGTCGGTACACGCGCTCGAACAGGCGCTGCGCCGGCACCGGCCCGTCCTGGCCGATATGATGGAGCGCCTGTTGCCCTGGGTCAAGACGCCGGATTTTCTCGTCGAATTGGCTCGGGAATATGACGCCTTGGAAAAGATTTCCATCGATTACGCCTTGATGGAAAAGGCGGACAACATCCTCATGGTACGGGGCACCTTTGCCTGGGACGATGTCGGCTCATGGCCCGCGCTGGAAAACCACTTTACGCCCAATGAGGACGGGAACATTACTATTGGAAACTGCGCTGCATTGGATGCGGACGGGAACATCGTGTACTCGAAAGATCGACTGACGGCTTTGATCGGCGTGCAGGATCTGGTGGTGGTTCAGGCGAAAGGTGTGACCCTGATTTGTCCGCGCGCTCGTGCGCAGGACGTCAAGAAGCTTGTGGACAAGCTGCGACAGAACGGGTCCTACGACGGTTTGTTGTAGAAGGCCTTCCCGCGACGCTACAGATACTCTTCCGATTGAAGGCGATCAAGGAAGTCGTGGGAATTCACCAGAACCGGCCTCGCATAGTCCGGCGCTTTGGCCGCCTGGCGGTCGAGTTTCTTGCGTTTAATCCAGAATTGCGGTTGCCGTTCGGCCAGGGCGATACTCTTGGAGTGTTTAACGATACGATCCAAGCCGGCTATGTATTCGCTGATATAAAAGCCGGCGAGCGGTGTGATGGTTCGTTGCGCGACCTTGTCGGTAAAGGCCGCCTTGGTGTTTAAACTCAAGAGGACGTACTCGTCGCGCATGCGCAGTATCTTTTCCGCCACTTTCTGAAACTCGCCTTTTTCGGGGTTCAAGGACTCGATGACCACGCGGAAGATCTTCAAGGCCCTCGCGTAGAGATCGAACAAGAGATCCAGCGACTCGCGATCGACCAGCGCGTCCGGAGATTTCTTGCGCCGTAACGAAAGATCGCAGAGCGCGTCGATGTGGTCGCCGATTCTTTCGAGATCGATCATGCAGCGATCGATATGCTGAATCAGAATGGCCTGTCGTTTTGAGAGATAGCGGTTGGTCAGGCGCGTCAGATAGTCTTTCATCGAAATCTTGACTTCGTTGATCACCCGCTCGTTCATTTTGATTTCCGACACAATCCGCTTGTCATGCTTAATGAACACCGTCTCCGCGCTGATCATCAGGCTGCGCGCGCAAATCCGCGCTACGCGCTGCAATTCCTGTATGGAAGCCGACAGGGCCTTTTCCGGATAGGCTAGGAGCCCGTCATCGAGGAAGCTCGGCTGCGGGACGGGCTTTCTACTCCGAACGACGAACATGATGAACTGCATGAAGCGCGGGGTTATCGGCAGCAGAACCAACGCCGCTACAAGCATGACGGCCGTGTGCATGTTCGCGGTTTGTCGCAGGACATCGTCGGACGTGAGCGGGATCAGCCAGAGAAAGAATCGTTGCGCGATCAGCGCGAGAATGACATTGAAGATATTGAAGGCCAGGTGCGAAAAGGCGCAGCGCCGCGCCTGAATATTGGCGCCGATGCTGCTCAACAAGGCGGTGGCGCACGTGCCGAGGTGCGCGCCCAGCACGATGGGGAACGTTTGCTCGATGGACGTGAATACGCCGGCCTGGATGAGGGCAAAACACATGCCGATGGTGGCGCCGCTGCTTTGTACGATCGACGTGATTGCCGTGGCGAGCAGGACACCGAGCACCATGCCGCGCACGGTTTCCGCGCTGATGCCTTCAAGCAACGGTGCGAGCGTGTCCCTGTGGGGCGTGACGGCCTCGCTCATGATGTTCATGCCCAGGAAGAGCATGCCGAACCCCAACACGGCGAGTCCGAATTGCTTGATGCGCGGGTCGGGGATGGCCATTTTGATGATGAACCCGACCGCGATGATGAAGAACGCATAGTCGCCCAGCCGGAAGGAAATGGCCTGCATGGAAATGGTGGTGCCGATGTTGGCGCCGAGAATGACGGCGATGGACTGCAGCAGGCTCATCAGGCCGGCGTTAACGAAGCCGACCAGCATCACGGACGTGCCGCTGCTGTGAATAAGCAAGCCGAGCACGCTGCCGAGCGTAATGCCGGCCAGTCGATTGGCGGTGGTGCGTTTGAGGATGTCGCGCAGGCGGCTCCCAATGCCGCTACGCAGGCCGTCGGTCATAACGGACATGCCGAATATGAACAACGCCAACCCGCCCAGCACGGCGAAGACCAGAAAGAATATGTCACTACCTTCCAT
>SLGY01000023.1 GCA_007136425.1 Kiritimatiellia bacterium | reverse complement strand
GGGCGATGCTCCCTATGACATACAGGGATACACCCCATGCCAAACGCCAGTCGGGCAGGGCATAGTGGCCCTCGCGTATCAGCGGGATGGCCGCAAAGGAAAGCACCAGGCCGATGGATAAACCCGCCCATTGCCAGCGCTTGATGCGCGGCGTGTGGAGGTCGGGTCGGATCATGATCTCCGATTCGATCAGCCAGCGTCCGAAGAGGAAATAGCCCAGCACCATGGGAATCCAGAAGATCGCGAAACCGGTAAGAATAACTTTCAGATCCTCCAAACGCTGGCCGATATTTTCGCGGTATGTGCCGAATTGATGGATATATTCACCCGTCTCAATGCGCGACTGCAGGGCCTCGTAGTCCGCGATAATTTCTTGAATGGCTTCCTCGCGAATTTCATGGTTCTCGGGCAGCACATGGAACAGCACAGCAGAAGAGGTGGTAAACACCAGCGGGACCAACCAGCATGCCATCGCCCATTTCCAGAGTCGGCGTGTGGGTGTGTTGCGGAAGAACAGGATCATGATGAACGCAATGACAGCGTACATGAACAGGATATCGCCGGACCAGATCAGCGCCGCATGCAGTAAGCCGAACAATGCCAAGGCGATCAGACGGCGCAAATAGACGCGGACAAACGGCCGACCCTTCGTTTGGGCGCGCCGCATCATGATGGCAAACCCCATCCCGAAGAGCATGGAAAAGAGGGGGAAAAACTTACTTTCCGCCAGCCACTCAATCAGCCAGCTCGACAACCCGCCTAGTCCTTCGACCTCCGTGGCGCTGCCCAGCAGCATGGTCTGCGTGGATCGGGTAAACCATTCGAAATTGACCAGCAGAATGCCGAACAAAGCGAATCCGCGCAAGACGTCGAGATGAAGGAGACGGTCTGTGCGCTGTATAGGTTCGGTTGTTAATTCACTTTGCATGCAGACGCGAGGGGACAAAGAATCTATGGATTTCGTTCCCTGTCCCCAAGTTTCGAACCAGAGTTGTGCATGCGCCGATTGGAAATCGGCGCTACGGCAGAAGCATTGGGCCGGGATCATATCATCGACAGTGTGCCTTTAGCGAAGGAAACATCCAGGGATAGCAGGAGAGCCCCTTGGCGCTTGTCCAGGTTGCCCGTTATCCGTTCGATCCCTTTGACGAGCGCCTGCTCGATGCCGGCGTCAATGAGCGTCATGATGATTTTGGCCCCTTCCTGATCCTCGCGCATGAAGCCGAGAAAGCTCGCGAAGAGGGGCATGGCGGAAACGTAACTTCCCATGTTCTTGCCATCGATTACCGTGGCGCCTTCGATACCGTATTCGATCAGATATTCGAGTACGTCGTCCAGGTCGGCTTCGTAGAAAAGCGTAATGAGAAACAACTTCTTGCGCCCCTGCGGTGTGCTGGATGGAGCCTCTTCATCCGTCAATGCGCGCGCGAAAGTTTCGTGCAGGGCTTCCTCGGTTTTTGCAGCCGTCAGTTCCTTCAGGATAGAGCGTTTGGCAAGAACGCGGGACACCGTGGCCAGCAAGCGCAGATGCTCTTTATCGCGGTTGGCCGGCGCAAATATGACGACAAATACCTGGACTTTCTCGTCGTCCAGCGCGTCAAAATCAATGCCTTTAGACGATACGACCATGAACATTACGAATTCGGATAGCCCTTGCACCCGTGCATGGGGAATGGCAAACCCGCCGCCGAGCCCGGTTGATACTTCCTGTTCACGTTCCGCCAGCAAGCGATGCAGGTTTTCGACGCCCAGATCGTTCAGGGCCGGCGCCCTGGCGGCGCGCTCTGCGATCTGGCGCAGGGCGTCCCCCTTGTCAACAGCCCGAAAATCCGGGTCGCACAACGATTTATCCAGCAGTTGCCATGGGTTCATGATTCCAGCTCGCTTCCTCGGGTTACCGCATACCGTAAGAAAATGGGGGACAACAACTCATTCACAAAAATCGAGAGCAGCACGACATTCACCAGCAGATTCAGATTGGCATAGACGACCGGCGATACGCGCAACGCCTCCATGGCGGGCGATGTTTGGATAAGGAGCACGAACCCGAGCGCGATCCCGCCCTTGGAGAACATGCACAGGCCCAGATGGCGCCGGATCGGGGCCGGGGTATGTCGGAGTCGGCATCCCGCCCAGGTGGTCCCGTATTTCGCCACGCCGCGCAAGAGAACGTATGCCGTGCCGACGCCGAGCGCGGATAGACTCGCGAACACGCGCGGATCAAGTTGCAAGCCGGCCAGGACAAAGAACAGCGCGTAGATGGGCGGGGTGAACGCTTCCAACGAACGGAACACCCGTTGGCGCCCGGACGCGAACTGAACCAGCGCCGCGCCCAGCGCCATGTTCGTCAATAGCGGGGACAGGGTCAGGGCGAGCGCCGCGCCGGTAACGACGAATACGTAACCGATCGTAATGATCATGAGTTCGTTTCGCCCTCGCGTGAACCGGAGGATGTACGCCAGCGGCACCGCCGCCAGCCCGCCGGCCAGGGCGGAAGTGACAATCTCCCGAAACGTTTCCCGGATCAGGGAATAGGACCCCACATCGCCCAACATATTGACGACCAAGGTGAACGCAACCCCGAACGCGATGACCGCAATGGCGTCCGTCAATGCGACGACGCCGAATAGATAATCCACAAACCGTCCGTGCGCGCGCAGATGATGGACTTCGGCCACGATAATCGCGGGTGAGGTGGCGCAAGCGATGACCGCCAGCAGAATCGCGTAGGGATGCCCGATATCGACCCGTATAAAGAGGTGATTAAGGGCCATGCATCCCCACCATACCACGACAAAGGTCCCGGCCACATTAATCAGCGTGATGCCGGCGATGTCCCGGCCGATTCGACGTAGTTTGCTTCGCGAAAATTCCGCTCCGATCGTCAGGGCCAGGAACCCGATGGCCACTTCCTTCAGCAGGTGCAACATCTCGTTCATTTCGATGCTGACCACCCCGGTGGTGTGCGGGCTGACCAGCAGCCCCGCCAGGATGAAGCCCGTGATTTCCGGTAACCGGAAGCGCATGGCAATCTTGCCCATGAGATAGCCGACCAGCAGAAGCAGTCCCAACAGGAAAAGCGGATGCTCGGCGAACATGCGCTTGAATTCCCATAAGGTGATTGCATCAATCTCGATCATGCTACTTCCTGCGTCCGTTCCATTCTCCAGCAATCAGGACAAGGTTTGCGATTCAGTGTAACAAATGCCCTGAAACGGGCACGGAAATAATGACGCACATCGCCCGTTTGATTTGAAGGACGAATTATCATAGGATGCCAATGAGGGGTGCAGGCAAATAGCGGTTTCGGCGGACCTGCCCCAAACGGGCGCGTGAACGTCGGATCGCGAGGAAAGGAGTGGAGAGCCATGAGAAGCGGTTCGAAATTCATGAGACGGCCGGGGTGGTCGTTGGGTTGGTGCATTCCCGTCATG
>SLGY01000200.1 GCA_007136425.1 Kiritimatiellia bacterium | reverse complement strand
AACCGGACACCCTGGTAGTGGACGAGGAGCATGCCAGTTTCATGGTAACCGAATTCAGCGCCTACGCGGTCTCCGCGTCGCCCCCGCATGTTGAGCTGGACATCCAGGCCACCACCGGTGGGACCACGTCACCCGCCGGAATTCAGCGTTATCTCGAGGGCGCGGAAGTCACCGTCACGGCAACCTCTTCTCCCGGTTACGTCTTCGAGGGATGGACCGGGGGCGTGGAATCGATCGATCCGGAATTGACCCTGACCATGAATACCCAGCTTACGGTGACCGCCAGCTTTGGGCCGGACATGGCCGATGATGACGGCGACGGCCTGACCAACTACGAGGAAATCGTCATCTACGGAACGGATCCCAACAATCCCGATACCTCGGGCGACGGAATCATGGACGGCGAAGCCGTGGCTGCGGGTCTGGACCCGCTGTCGGATTATTCCGGGGTACTGAATGTCGTCCACTCCGATTCGTCCCGCTTTGAACTGTACACCGAGGACTCCATCCATGACCTACGCATGGGCGGACTCATGCTGAATGTCGGCGCTGCGGACAGTGTTGAGATTGGGTTCACTATTGAGGAGTCATTCGACCTGCACGACTGGGAACCGCTCGAAGTCATAACACGGCAGATATCGATCGGGGAGGACCGCTTCTTCTTTCGCATACAAGCCGGTCAAGAATAGCCTTCGGGTGAACCTGGAGGGGGATTGTGACCTCTACCGCCTTTGCCGGACGACTTCAAGTTGATCTCGCTGCATCGGGGAAAATAGGGATAGGAACATCTGAACGGCAACACTGAACGTCCAACATCGAACGCTCAACATTGAACGTTGAATGTTCGATGTTGGAGCATTTAAGGAAATTCCGTTGCTCCCCGAAGGGGAGCTATTCATAAGCCCTGGGTGAAACCCGGGGAAGAAAATGCGCAGTGCAAGAACCATGCTCCCTGAAAGGGAGCCACAAGAAGCTTGTTGCATCCCTTCAGGGTGCGGGACTGTGCCCGGAAGAACCATTCGGGCAAACCGGACGGCCACAGTTTTCTTGAAAGGCTCCCAGTCCCCATATTCGTCTCGAAAAACTTCCTTTCACGCTCCGAATGATAGCGCGCTGCATATTGCGCGTAATAGCAATCGGTTACGCAAAACAATGTCGATATCCCGTAGATAGGCGACAGGATTCGCGCTTGCGCGATCCGCGAAAAGCCCGCTATCCTATCCTGTGAAGCTCAACAGGTTACGAAGCCCGCTGAGGATGGCGTAAGGATAGGAAGAAAAGTAGTCAATAACTTGTTGGGGCAAGAATACTATGAAAACACTAGTCGCAGTATCTACACGCGTGGGGGCAACAGTCGCGCTGATGCTCGCTTCAATGCACTTTGGGCATGAACCTTCATACGAGGCCGCGGCAGGTGTTCTGGCCTGCGCGGGTCTGCTATTGGGCTCAATTCTGGGTCTCCGCCTCAAACCAAGGATTCGCGAATCGACCATCTCGACTACTGCAAGTAAGCCGAGCGAGGTTATTGCAGCTTCCCGGAAAGCCTCATCCATTCACCGATCTCGGCATGGTGCCCTTGGCCTACAACAGTGACAATAATATGAGTAACCATCTACAGACATTGGAGTCGATCGAAGCCCTTCTCGCTGTCAAATGCATTCTTCCCTCTGGTATCTCGCCCGTTGCACTGCTGGGCAAGCAGGAACCCGGCGTCTTGATCAATCTACGTCCGTATCCGGTATTGAATGCTGTTCACTATTCTCTACTACAAAGAATCGCGCTACTGACGCGGCATGGATTCAAGGTTACTGTATGCTTTTATGATCATACTGCATTGCACAGTGGTCTATCCAGTGAACTGCGTCACGAGGATGACTGTAATGCGGCAATGGACTGGCTTGCCAAGGTAATATCGTCCTATGATGGCGTTGTTCCGGAGCGTGTTGAGTTCCTGATGGAGAGCATTCTCTGGAGAGAGAAAACCCTATCGGAGGCTATGCCGGGGCCACTAATCGCCCTTATGCATCGTGGCAGCAAAGCTATTCCCTCTCAGACCGCTGAACTTGCTGGCAAGCCTCTCGACTACTACTTTGATGTTCTGCTTGGCATTCTTTACGAGTTTGTGATTAAACCTGAATACGTTTTCTTTGCCGGAATTGAAGCGGAATGCTGGAAAGACGTCCGAAGCCGGGCTCTTCTATCCAACGTCTATGGCCAAGATCACATACCGACCGCAGTATTAAGGCTTTCGGATATTCCGCATTATTGCAACGCTAGACCGCTTGGCACATCTACTGAGGACGACCCTTTTTGTACACGTCTAACTGTAGCTGCCGCGGTAACGCGGTGGCCGAAGGCGAAGTGGCGGCGAGGATTGATCAACCGTTCGCGGCGGTCGCCGATTCCAGGTGAAAACGTTGGTTCGAACTAACCGACCGCTATGCCGAACAGTTGCGCGAACTTGATCGCGAAACGTATCTTTCGCAGAAAGCACGCGAGTGGGAAGAGCAGCAGGACCTGTAGACCTGCCGGCGATTCATTAAGAATTTGACACCGGTGTGGCATGTCGTACGATATGTCGTACGAAAGGGTTGCTATGACGACGATAACTGCCACACAAGCCAGAAAACAGCTCTACACTCTATTGGATGACGTCGCGGAATCGCATGCGCCGGTGCAAATAGCAGGAAAGCGAAATACGGCTGTTCTGATAGCAGAGGATGACTGGAGGTCCATCCAGGAAACCCTGTATCTTACAGGGATTCCGGGAATGCGTGACTCCATCCGAAAAGGACTCGACACGCCCGTAGAGAAGTGTGACGAGGACCTTGATTGGTGAGCTGGACGCTTGTCTACACAAAGCAGGCAAAGCGCGATGCCAAGAAGCTCGTACGCTCGGGTTTGAAGCCTGCGGCGCAGAACCTGCTTAACGTGTTGGAAAGGGATCCGTACCAGAATCCACCTCCGTATGAGAAGCTTGTTGGGGACTTGTCAGGAGCCTGTTCCCGGCGGATCAACATACAGCATCGATTGGTGTACCAAGTAATCCCGGAGATCAAGACGGTGAAAGTGATCCGGATGTGGACACATTACGAGTAGGTGGCGAACAAACGAATCCCATCGTCTTGTTGAGCCCCTTAGTGCGTCGGGTCGCCGGGATGGAACAGGGGCAGGCTGTGCCATTCCGCTTCCGCCTCGTCCAGCGGCCCCTCGACGCGTTGCGCCGTAATATCCGCCTCGACGCCGAAACCGAACGTTACCGGCATGGTGACCAGATGATGTTTGGCCCCGGTCCCGCCGGTATGCACTGCAAAGGCGACGTGATATTGCTCTCCGTCGACAAAGTGCTTGCTGTCCAATGGGTCCGGCGCGGTCAGCGAGCGCGTCAGCGCAATCTGCCAGGCGCCATCCTGATAGCCGCCCCGTGCCCGGATCGCGCCGCGACTGCCGTCCGGTTCCCGTAAGAGCCGGTGCGGTATCGCATCGCCCTCTTCCCACGGATGATCAGGATCAAAGGGCACAGCAATCGTTTCGCTCAGGAAATAGGGATCATCCTGGTCATACGCCCGCGCTACCAACTGATCAAAGCGCAACGCGTGCAGGCCGACCTGCTCGACGTCATACATCCATTGCGGCTCGCCGGTTTCCGCATTCACGTTATCGGTATACATCGAACGTCCGGCGGCGCTGTGCCGGTAGTCGAGCACATAGCCGTTGTCGGCGTATCCGACCGGATGGGAACGGTGCGCGCGCCATTGCCATAGATCGAGGAAGGTGCCGGCCTCGCGCAACGCCTGTAGCTCCTCCTCGGGTCGAACCGCGCGCCACAGCTCGTTCGGGTCCGCATCATCGCGTGATTCGGCAATGAATTTGCGCACATCGCTGCGACCCAGTTCTTCCCCCAGATACGGGTGTTCGCGCACCGCGTCCGCGTCGACGGCACTGCGCGTACTGCGCATGCCTTGGTGCACGGTCGCGAAGCCGCCCAGTTGATCGAATCCGGCCACCGAACCATCGTCCCACATCACCGAGATGCGATCTTCGTACAGTCCGTGCTCGTCCGGCCCGTCGCTGCCCGAGCCGTACCGTACCCATTCGCCGTCCCGATAAACCAGATACTGGTGATACCAGATCGGCTGGTCGGTGGGAAAACGGAGACGTAATTCCATTTCCTGATCGTTATACACGGCGCCGACGTAGAGCCCTTCCCCTTCGCCCGGCAGCTCTGGCATGGTCTCCGGCTGCGGATCGGCAACCGGCGGCTCCTCCTCGACCTCCGGCGCGGGCGCCTGATAGGCATCGTCCGGCTCGCGCCGGTCACCGCAACCGATGGTCAGCAGCAGCGCCAGTGCCAGGACAGGGCGGAATAAAAGACCTGATAAGAAATTACTTCCGGGGCGTTTATCGGTGAGGGATCGCATTTGTTCCTCCAAGATGGTTGATCGTGTTCTTTTCATGGTACGAGGGTGCCAACATCCGTGGGTGGCCGTCAAGCTCTGGAGGCAGCGCTTCTGAAATGTTTTCGACTGGAAAGATGCCGGCCCCGCCCCTGTCACGATCGCATCAGCCGTTCACGAATCAAAGCCGGTACGCATCCGGACTCCTTCAACGCACAAGGCGCGACCCCTAACGGGGACAGGAAGACTGAACGTCCAACATCCAACGCTCAACATTGAACGTTCAAAGTTCGATTAACTGTAGCTGCCGCGGTAACGCGGTGGCCGAAGGTGGTGAATCAGCGATCCTTCCCTACAGTCGCTTGAGCCAGAACGTCATCGGTTTCGGCGATTCCGTTTTCTCATCCAGATCGCGCCAGGCGAAGGTTGTGCGCAGATGCGGTTGTTTCTCGTAACCGCGTTTGCGCCAGAAGGCGTCGAGCGGGACGAAGTCCGGCGGACGCCGCTGATGATCGGCGGGCCGGTCCACGGCACAGAACGCGGTATGCGTAAAACGGCTGAGCGATCGGGCATAGTTTTCCCGTGCTTCGATGAAGCGGACGCCCAAGCCTTGTCCACGATAATGGCGCTGCAACACGGACTCCCCGAAATAGAAGATCGTTTCGGGATCAAGTCCTGATGTGATGAACGGTTGCTTGAATTCGTCCGTTTCGTCCCGCAATGGGACGCCGGTGGCAACACCGATGACCTGATCATCCGCGCGCGCGATGACAAAGATGCTTTCAGGGGACCGGCAGTAATTTCGCAGATACCTTTGCTCGTAGTCCATATCTCCGTCGTAGAGGTAGGGGAACTCGCGGAAAACCTCGATACGCAGGCGGGCGAGATCATCGACGAAAGGCAGGACATCGGGCCCCTGCACCATCTGGATGGATGGAGAATTCATGGCACGCGTCTTATACGCGGTCCGGGCGGCCGGGAGCAATCCTTACCTGCGTGGAGCGTGGGCGCGTATGCCGAGGAGGAGCGCGCCGGCCAGCGCGAGGAGGGCGAGTGTGCCGGGTTCGGGAACGACCTGGACGAAGGGGTCCGGTTCGCCTTCCGCAACCGGGTGCAGGCTGGAGATTGAGATGCTGGCGCTGTCGCGTGGTTCGATGGTAACGGTGTCGGTATTGGTCATATTCAAGGAGCTGTAATCGAGGGTCAGGGTCAGCGTTTCGAATGTCAGTTGTTGGCCGCCAAGCAATTCGGCTTCGCCGTTGAAGAACCAGTCCTCTCCGCCGGGATCCACGCCGCTAGGCCCGAATGAGAAGTCTTCGTACGGAGCGCCGTCGAGGAGGATGTCTTTATCTTCATCCTGCAGGAGCGTGATGCTCCCGTCCCCGTACCACATGTCGACTTCGAAAATCACGTCCTCTGCCGTAGCCGGTGTATTGATCTCAAAATACTCGCCGGGAGGGGCACTCAAGGTGAACTCGATCTCAAAAAAATCGTCGAGGTCCGCCGTGACCGGGGGCAGCTCGGCCCCGGAGATGAACTCGGGGGGATCGAATGCAACTATCCCCGTGCCGGCGAAGACGTGAAACGATTCATAGTAGAAATCGCCCCCGATATCGACGACCTCCGTATGGAAGGCGATATCCTCGTCGTCAACCACGAGCCCGTAACTGAGCGTGCCATGCGCCGGTCCGGCCCACAGTGCCACAACCAAAAGCATCCCTGATATAAGGGTCAGGCGATTCATTACGCCAGTTTAAGCTGCTCAGTTGGTGCGTCAACCCCAATCGCTCCTATTTTTCATAGGCTTTTCGGTCACGTCCGCCGCTTGCCTCGACTCTATGGCTATCCCACACTTTGCAAAGTGTGGGATAGCGACGGGGGCGGGACTGCGGGGGGGTATGGGGTTGACGAACGGATGCGTCGAGGCGAGTGTACCCCCGTGAAGAAGTTGCCAATGGTCATTATCTTGCTTTTTGCCGGTTGCGTCGCGGCTGCCGGGCCGGTTGTGGACGAACGTGTGGTCATTGACCGCGTTGAATCCGAAGAAGTCGTGTTTCGCGTGGTAGAAGTCGTTAGCGGCTTGGCACATCCGTGGGCGTTGGAATTCTTGCCGGACGGACGCATCCTCGTGACGGAGCGCCCCGGTCGAATGTGGGTGCTTGAGGGCGACCGCATGATTTCGGTCGGCGGCGTGCCGACCGTCCTGTCCTTCGGCCAGGGCGGCTTGCTGGATGTGATGCAGCACCCGGATTTCTCTGACAATGGATGGATCTATTTCAGTTATGCCGCCGACTATGACGGCGGGATCGGTATGCGCGTGGCGCGTGCGCGACTTGAAGGTGAGGCGTTGCACGATGTGGAAGTCATCTTCGAGATGGAATCGGCGACGCCGCGGAGCGGCGCGCATTTCGGCAGCCGATTTGCATTTGATGATGAGGGTTACCTTTATGTGACGCTCGGTGACCGCGGTCAAAGAGATCGGGTCCAGCAGCTGGACACACACCACGGCAAGGTCGTCCGGCTTTATGACGACGGGCGTGTGCCTGAAGATAATCCGTTTGTCGATGAGCCCGGCGCTCATCCGGAGATCTATTCGTATGGGCATCGTAATCAGCAGGGCATGATTTTCGATTCGACCACGGGCCTCCTGTGGACACACGAACACGGGCCGCGTGGGGGCGACGCGTTGCATGTGATTCGGCCCGGCCTGAACTATGGCTGGCCGCTGGCAACGTACGGGGAAGAGTATCGTGGCGGCCGGATCGGTGTATTCCCCGATGAACGGGATGATATCGTGGATCCGGTGGTACATTGGACGCCCTCGATTGCGCCGTGCGGCATGGCGCAACATCGGGACGGCCAGTTCCCCGAATGGGAGGGGAACCTGTTTATCGGTGCGCTGGTGCAACAACATATTCGGCGGGTTGTGCTGGACGGGGAAGAGGTCGTTCATCAGGAGGCGCTCTTGCGTGATGAACTGGGCCGGATTCGCGAGGTGGCGCAGGGGCCGGACGGAAACATCTGGTTCACGACGGACGCGCGCGACGGCGGCATCTTCCGGATCGAGCGCGTGGAGGAGTAAGGGTTCGCTCATGCCGACTTTTTGTGCGCGTATGTCATTGCGGCGAGCGCTGAAATGGCGTATAGAGCCTCCCAAAGTTAAGCGTTTTACATTCGGGCGGCGATGGGTTATCCTATCTCCCTTAAGCTTGTTGAGAAGCCGATAGACATTTTTCCTCCGCCTGACGAAATCAACACGCCCTGAGGGCGTGGAGAATTTATGCGGGGATCCGTCTTTCAACGGGATGCCGGCCGCAAGGAGTAATACTGAAGATGACGATGACAACGGATTGGAACCATCGAGCCGTATTAAAGAGCGCCGTTTTTTTCATGGCGTTGTTCTTTGCACTACCCGCCGTGGCCCAGTCGACCAACTTTCCCGGTCAGCTCGGGTCCATGGTCGATACCAATGCCAACCGTGTAACCTTCCGCGTATGGGCGCCGAACGCGACGGAGGTCGGTGTGAAAGGCCAGTTCAACGGGTGGGCGACCACCCCGATGGTGGACGAAGGCGGGGGCATCTGGTCGGTGGATGTGAACGGGGCTGCGCCCGGACAGGAATATAAATACCGGATCAACGACGCGTTCGATCGCCGGGATCCGCGCGCGCGACGGGTGGTCGATTCCGTCGGGAACTCGATCATCTATGATCCGGCCGCTTTTGACTGGAGCATGCCCTTTGAAGATGTTCCCAAACCGGCGCGCGAAGATCTGGTGATTTATCAGATGCATCTGGGTACTTTCGGAGGCCAGAACCCGCCCAGCACGTTTGACCATGCCATTGAAAGACTGGACCACGTCCGCGATCTGGGAATCAACGTCATCAAGCTCATGCCGGTCAACGAGTTTGCCGGCGGTCGCAGTTGGGGCTATAACCCGTCCGACCTGTTCGCCATCGAAAGCGATTACGGCGGACCCAATGCCTTGAAGCGATTCGTGGACGCGGCGCACGAACGCAATATCGCGGTATTCATGGACGTGGTACACAATCATTATGGGCCAACCGATCTGGACCTCTGGCGCTTTGACGGATGGTATCAGAATAATCTGGGCGGCATCTATTTCTATAACGACGAGCGCGCGCATACGCCGTGGGGTTCCACGCGTCCCGATTACGGGCGCAGCGAAGTGCGGGACTTTATCCGCGACCAGATGTTCATGTGGGTTGAAGAATATCGCGTGGGCGGGTTTCGCTGGGATTCCGTCTACCACACCATCAACTCGGATTGGGGATTCAACGATACAGCCCGACAGATGTTGGATGACATCAATACGGAGCTGGCCAACACGTACCCTTATGTGGTGCGCGGCGCCGAGGATCATGCCTTCGACGGCTTGATGAATTTCGAGAATCAATGGGCGGTCGATTACTTCTGGGATCTGCGCTGGCTTGTCATGGCCGGGTCGGATGCTGACCGGGACATGAACCTTGTTGCGTCGCTTGTGAATCACTGGCCCGGTCGATTCGGGCATTACCGTGTCGTATTCTCCGAGGCGCACGATTACATTGCTGCCAATCACGAACGGACGCGTATCCCGTCGGTTATTGATGGCGGCGGCGGGACGAATATCTTTGCGCGTAAACGCTCGCTGCTGGCGGCGGGCATCGTTATGACGACGCCCGGCATCCCGATGATTTTCCAGGGGCAGGAGATGCTCGAAACGCAGGCTTTTCATGACGACACGCCGCTGCGCTGGGAACGTGCGGACGATTTTTCGGAGATCGTTCAAGCCTATACCGACCTGATACATACGCGCCGCAATCTGCGCGGCGGGGCGCGCGGTTTGCAGGGCGCCGGCGTGGACGTGCATCACGTCAATAATGCGGATAAGGTCATCGCCTATCAACGTTGGTACGACGGGCCGGGTGAAGACGGCGTGGTGGTGGTGGCGAATTTTGCCCATACCGAATGGACCAACGATAATTACATGATCGCATTCCCGGAGGACGGGATCTGGTACAGTCATTTCAATAGCGACGCGCAGGTGTACGGAAGCGATTTCGGCGGCGTCGGATCGGATCAAGTAACGGTCTCGCAGGGGGAAGGTGCGGTGAATATGGGCAGCTATAGCCTTCAAGTATTCTCGCGCACGCCGCCGCAGGGAACGGGGCTGGTGTCGACCGATCCGCCCGCGCCGAGTGGTTGTGTGGAGGTCAGCATCATCTTCGATCCGGCGGAAGGGCCCTTGGCGGGAGCGACCAATGTGGTTCTGCATCTCGGACATAACGATTGGCTCGATGAGCTGGACATTCCTATGAACGAGCAGGGGAACGGAGAATGGACGACGACCTACCAGGTCCCTGAAGGCACGTATGAGTTGAACATGGCTTTCTTCGACGGCGCGGACGAGGATCCGGTGTGGGACACCAACGAGGGGCGCAACTGGCTCCTTGCGATCAGTAATTGTGCGGGGCTGCCCGGGCTTGCCACCGTATCGCCGGCTTATCCCCAGGGATGCGAGCCTGTCACGATCCAATACAACGTCCGCGACGGCGTCTTGACCAACGCTTCGTCGATAAACCTGCAGATCGGTCGGAACGATTGGCTCAATGTTCAGACCCTGCCCATGACCCATGTCACGAACGATGTGTGGAGCGTGTCCTATGCCATCCCGGCAGGGACCTGGCAATTGGACTTTGTATTCCATGACGGGAATCCCGATCTGTCGGAACGGGTGTGGGACAACAATGACTATGACGACTGGCAGGTGTACGTCACCGGATGTGTCGCCGCCGACTTTACCGGTGTAAAGATAACCAATCCGACATCGGACATCCTGGTTTCTTACACGCAAGCAGTCTTTGACGTGTCCGGAGAAGCGTCGCGTCTCGAAGGCGAACTATACTGGGAAAACCAGAAGACCGGAGCGAGCGGGGTGATGCCGGTAGCGACCAACTGGCATGTTTCGTCGTTACCGCTGGATGTGGGCGCGAACCTGTTTCGCGTCACGGGCACCAACGTTGCCGAGAACCCGAACGCCGGCGCGCGGGACAGCGCGACGAACCAGACGTATGTCGGCAGCGACAGTTGGCAGGACGGCCAGAACGGGGGGCAAGGCTGGGGCGGAGGTTGGGAACTTTCGGCGACTAGCGAGAATGCGGGGCATTTCCTGGCGTCCGGTGAAACGAATCAGGTGACACTGCCGTATGCTTGGGGCTTATGGGCCGAAGACGGAGGGCTGAGCGAAGCCGTGCGCCCGTTTGCCGATCACCTTCATGTCGGCGATGAATTCCGCGTTCGCTTTGAGAATAATTGGATTGAGGAAGGTGGTACCGTAGGCATCAGCATGCAGAATCGGTTCGGTCAGGATCTGTTTGAGTTCTTCTTCATCGGGCTGGCTACGAATTACACGATCAATGATGCTGGAGGGGCGCGTGATACGGGCATGGGTTGGACGGATGGCGGATTGGACTTGGTGTTTGAACTGATTGGTTCTGACACCTACGTATTTTCGGCCAACGGGACGTCGTTTACCGGGACGCTGGCGACCACATCGGAAATGCTGATTGATCGGTTTCGCGTATTCAATTCCAATGCCGGCGGCGGTTGGGAACGCAACGTCTATGTATCCGATCTCGCCATCGACGGCGATCCGCTGGAAAGTGTCCAACACAGCGCGTCGCGTACCATCAATCGCCGGTACGGCCCGCACTTTGATGTGTCATCCACCGAGATGGAGGATGAAATACGCATCCGGTTCCCGGTGACGGAGGCGGGTTGGACCTACGATGTGCTATGGAGCACGAACCTTGTAGCGGGTGATTGGGAGCCGTACGGGTTTGATCTGCTTGGCAGCGGACCTCCGGTGGATATTTATCTGACCAATACCGTTCCGAACCTTTTTCTGCGTACCCGGGCCGCGCCGGTAGACTAGCGCCTTGCATCCAGTGTAATATTCATATCGCCCGACTGTGCGGCGGCGACATCGATTTCGCGATGTTTGGGTGAGTGGTTGAAAGCATAAACGGAGGTTTGTCATGTCCCTGTTGGTGGTACACGTACATGTACATGTGAAGGCCGATCAGGTCGAAGCGTTCAAGGAAGCGACCTTGGAGAATGCGCGAAACAGCGTGCAGGAGCCGGGTGTTGCGCGTTTTGACGTGGTGCAGCAGCAGGACGATCCTACGCGCTTTGTGCTGGTGGAAGTGTACAAGTCGCCCGACGCGCCCGCGGCGCACAAGGAAACGGCTCACTACACCAAATGGCGCGACACCGTTGCGGACATGATGGCCGAACCGCGCTCAAGCGTGAAGTACGCCAACGTGTTCCCCGCCGATTCGGACTGGTAGGGGTGCTCCCGAACCGCATCTCTCCAGGAAATCAATGACTCGGGACATGAGGTCCACAAGGGGAGGGCCGGCGGCCTCGCCGTTCCAAGCCCGCGCGCTGTGGGCCCTCCCGGAGATCTGCAGTCGACCGTCGGGTTAATACCGAAATGAATCGGCGGTTGGCATCAGGGGACAGGCGGAACAAGATTCCAAATAATAATCTAAATGCTATTGACGCGTATACGTTAATAATGTAAAAGCTATCATTATGAGTGTATCGCCTGATGTTCCTGAAGCGGGTTGGATTCGCGCTGCGCGCGATGCGGCCGGGATCTCGTCCTATGAGCTGGCGCGCCGGGCGGGTGTTTCGCAGCCCACCGTTGTGAATTGGGAGCGGCGCGAACGAAGCGGGGCGATCACATTGGCCTCGTTGCGTCGCGCGGCGAAAGCTTTGGATACCGATTTGGCCTACGAGTTGGTTCCGCGAGAGGCGCGAAAAGAGCGAACGCCTCGCAGCGAGTCGCCGCCGAAGGGGAAAGCGGCGTCGCGCGCGGTGTCAACGGAAGAACCTGCGCCTGCGCCGGCCGAGGCTTCATCGTTCGATCCGAACAGCATCTGGGAATGATCCGGCGGAGCAGCCCGGCTTCCCGCCGAATACGGAACCGCTTTTGTAGCCGCGCCCGTAAGGGCGTGGAAATGCGTGACGATGAGTTTTTCAATGCACTGATCGCGCGTGGGTGCATTGCCTGTGTAGGCTCTTTCCGTTAATATGACCGAAGCATGAATTTTCAATTCGCCACAGCGGGGCAAATCATTTTCGGCGAAGGCACGGTGCAAACCGTACCCGAGTTGGCTGAGCGTGTCGGGAAACACGCACTCCTTGTTTCCGGTCGCTCGCGCGAACGCGCAGCGTTTCTGGTCGACTTGCTGGAACAACACGGTGTGCGCACGACGCCGTACTCCGTGGAAGGCGAGCCGACGACTGACGTCATCGAAGAAGGGCTGCACGCGGCGCGCGCGGCGGGGTGCGACATGGTCATAGGCATCGGCGGCGGCAGCGTGATTGACGCCGCCAAGGTTGTTTCGGCCCTGATGACGAACCAGGGTGAGTTGATGGAATACCTTGAAGTGATCGGGGCTGGCCGGCCGCTGGCGCATCGTTCCGCGCCGTATATTGCCGTGCCCACCACAGCGGGGACGGGCGCGGAAGTGACGCGCAATGCGGTGGTCGGCGCGCCGGAACATCGGGTGAAGGTAAGTATGCGGAACGAATTGATGTTGCCGCATGTGGCGCTCG
The DNA here is from genome assembly GCA_007136425.1 of Kiritimatiellia bacterium. Classification (GTDB taxonomy): domain Bacteria; phylum Verrucomicrobiota; class Kiritimatiellia; order SLAD01; family SLAD01; genus SKZA01. The sequence goes on along the minus strand of SLGY01000200.1, from coordinate 22,837 downwards.
TCGATCCGGAACTCACATACGACTTGCCTCCGGACGTTACCGCGGCGTCCGGTCTGGACGCGTTGACGCAGTTGATGGAAGTCTTTGTGAGCGACAATTCGAGTCCGTTGACCGACGCGGTATGTCGCGAGGGGTTAAGTCGTGCGCGCCATCTGCGGACGGCATGGGAAGGGTGCACTCGCGACCATGGTCGGACGGGACGGAGCCCGTCCCTCCATGAAAAAGATGAAGAGGGTGTGTCATTCCGCCGCGCTCGGGCGGATCTGTGTCTGGCGGCGTTGTGCAGCGGGTTGGCGCTGGCCAATGCGCGGTTGGGCGCGGTGCACGGGTTGGCCGGGCCGTTGGGCGGGATGTATCCCGCGCCGCACGGCGCGGTGTGCGCGCGGCTCTTGCCGTTTGTGATGGAGGCCAATCTCAAGGCCTTGAGCGAGCGCGATTCCGGGAATCGGTCCGTGGCGCGCTACGATGAGATTGCGCGCATTCTGACTGGTCGCCCGGATGCCGTCGCGCAGGACGGGATGGATTGGGTGCAGGCGCTGTGCGATACGCTTTCCGTGCGGGGGCTCGGCGCGTACGGTGTGCAGTCCGATGATTTCCCGGACATCATCGCGAAATCGCGCAATGCCAGCAGCATGAAAGGGAACCCGGTCAAACTGACGGACGAGGAATTGGCCGACGTGCTGCAACGCGCGCTGTGACGCGGGCGGTGAGAGTTGAACAGCCGGTCGCGGAGACAAGAATGGTGGAGACCGGGACGCTGATAAGGCATCCGGTCATGTCGAGGACCTTTAACGGCGCGGCGCCGATTGGCTCGTGGACAAGAACTGGATAAATGTAAGATGTTGTCATGTCGAGCGTAGCGACCTGTCCGCCGTAGCCGCTTCGGCGAAGGAGGAAGCGAAGTCGAGACATCTCCATCTGCGCCAGTCACCGACAGTTCTTTAGGAGCGAAGCTCATCCAGTACGGCGCGTGCGCGGTCCGGATAATCGGTGGTCATCGCGTGCACGCCGTAGCCGTACAGTCTATGCATGGTGCGCGGTTTGTTGACGGTCCAAGCCTGCACATGCAGGCCGATCTGCAGAGCGTTTTCCACCACACCGCGTGTGAGCACGGGAATGATTCCGCGCCTGCGCGGAGGCGCGATGATCGCTTCATACAGGAGCGGCTGTTCAATGGGGCGACCACGTAGTGTGCGGATAACGAAGCGGCGTGTTTCGCGCATACTCGCGCCCGTCGCGTATGCGGGCGCGAGCCGTCTGAATTCTTCCAGCAAGGGGTGTCGAAAGCTGCCGACGAGAACCTGGCCGCGGCGGTCCTTCTTGTTCAACTCTTTCGCGAGGGCGCGCACGACAGCGAAGGTTCGCGTTTTCAATTCGATGACCAACTTGCGGTCGGGAAACATTTCGAACACTTCGGCCAGGGTGGGAACGGTTAATCCTTTCCCGCGCCAAGGGTACGTGCGGCCTCCATCGGGCGTGTACCAGTAGCCGACGTCCAATTGCCGCAGGTCATCGAGTGTAAAGCTGATCACCGGACCGGCGCTGTTGCTGACCCGGCCGACGACCAGATCATGAATGACGACGAGTTGTCCGTCCGCCGTCAGGTGCACGTCCAGTTCCAGTACGTCTGCGCCAAGCGCGACGGCGTGTTGAAAGGATTGAAGCGTGTTCTCCGGACGATGTCCGGGCGCGCCGCGATGCCCGATCACGTAACGTTCGGGAAGTCCGTCGAACCAGGGATGATCGGATGCGGCGCCCATGGTGTCAGAATGCCAGGCGCAGTGCGGCCCCGAATGTGATGACGTCGCTATCGATGTCGCGCGCGATACGATTGATGCCTTTCCATTCCGAGAAATGGTAGTTGGCATTGATGTCGAGGCGCATACGCGGAAGGACGGGGAGGGCCAGTCCGGCGCGCAGCAGGTAGAAGGGGCGATCGCCGAAGCGGTTGTCCGCGTAAAGGATGCCGATCCCGGCCCCCGCGTACAGCCAATGGCCGACAATTCCGAGCAGTTGCGGCGCGTAGACCGTCCTTTCCGATCCGGCAAACGTGCTGGGGAAGATCTCGAGGTCCGCTTGATACGTGAGGAGGGGGAGCAAGGAGTTCTGGTACGTGATCAGCCACGAAACGCCGTCCCGATCGAAAGACCGGTCGTCTATGGAATCCACGGTCCGCCAGTAATGAAGGCCGGCGCCGATACGTTGATCGGCTAGAGCCATTACGGGCGGGGCGCAGAGCAGCGCGATAAGTAGGATTCGAGTTGCTGAATGGCGCATCATAATCTCCTTCCCGCAATATATGGGAGGGACGACTTTCGTGTCGTCCTCTTTGCCGTCGAGCCCCTTTTCGGACGGGACAAGCCTGTCTGCCGCAGCCCGGGCGGAGGCGGAAGCCCGTCCCGCCGGTCTTTATCGTGTTCACCGCCCGTTCTAATAACATTGAACACGCGTTAACCGTTTGCCATAGGATACGCAGACTCATGAACTTTTTCCAAGAACCATTCATGTTCGGCGGGCTGAAGGTCCCGAACCGTGTGATTCTCGCTCCCCTCGCCGGTGTGAGCGATGTTCCATTCCGTCGCATCTGCCAGGAGCTGGGAGCGGGCCTGACCTATGTGGAAATGCTGTCGGCGGCGGGCATTCACCACCGGAACAAGCGTACCCTTGACATGTGCCGACGCCATTCTTCGGAGGAACGGCTGGGGGTACAGGTGACGGGGCCGTCGGCGGAATCGGTTCGGGAGGCGGTACGCTTTCTGGACGGTCTACCGTTCGATACCATTGACCTGAATATGGGGTGCTCGGTGCGGAAGGTGGTTTCGGGCGGGTCCGGCAGCGCTATTTTGAGCGAACCGGAACGCATCGATGCCACCGTCGGCGCGGCGCGTGAAGCAACCGCGCGTCCGCTTTCCGTGAAGACCCGGCTCGGCGTTTCGCGGCGCGCGATATCGATCGAAGACACGGCGCGTCGCGTGGCGCGCGCGGGAGCGGACCTGTTCACCGTGCACGGTCGCACGCGCTGCGAAAAATACGGGGTAGCGGCGGACTTGGAGGGCATCCGGCGCGGCATTGAGGCGGCGCGCGCGGCGGCGGTCCGGCCGCTGGTTACGGTGGGCAACGGGGATTTGCTTGATTGGCCTTCCGTGCGGCGTATGCGCGAAGAAACGGGTTGCGACGCGGTCATGATCAGTCGCGGCGCGCTGGGCAATCCGTGGATCTTCCGTTCGGTGCTGGAGGAACGAACAGCGCATCCGACGTTGGAAGAATGGGGCGATGTGGTGTTGCGGCATTTGGACTATCAGGAGGCGCATTACGGCGACACGGAGCTGGCCGCCATCATGATGCGCAAGCATTTGTTATGGTACATCAAGGGGTATCCCCTCAATAAGGAGCTGGGCGCGAAGGTCGGCTACATCAAGCGCATCGGGGAAGGGCGCCGGTACATCATGGAATATCGGGCCGAGTGGCCGTCTGATCTGCGGCGCTTTGAAGGGGCGCATAAAACCGACTCGCGGTTCGGCCCGAATTCCAAGTATGATCCGAAATACGAGATGGATCGACGGCACGATCGAGGCGTGGGAGAGTGAGCCCGTCGGGAGGAAAGGGAGTTATGAGCAGTGCGGTGCGTGTAACGATATGGAACGAGTTTTTGCAGGAACGCGAGGATGAAGCGGTGCGCCGCGTGTATCCGGAAGGGATTCATAAAGCGTTGGAGCAGGGGTTGCGGGATTATCCGGGTTTCATGATCCGGACGGCCACCCTGGGCGATCCGGACCAGGGGTTGGCGGACGCGGTCCTCGAGGACACGGACGTCCTGATCTGGTGGGGACACAAGGCGCACGCGGCGGTCACCGACGAAACCACGGCCCGCGTTCAACGTCATGTGTTGAGCGGGATGGGATTGATCGTGCTGCATTCGGGGCATTGGGCGAAGGTGTTCAAAGCCTTGTTGGGTACGCATTGTTCATTGAGATGGCGCGAGGCCGGGGAACGGGAACGGATCTGGAATCTGGCGCCGTCGCATCCGATCACGCAGGGGGTGGACGACTATTTCGAGATCGACCAGGAGGAAATGTACGGGGAACGATTTGACGTTCCGGAACCCGACCAGCTGATATTCGTTTCCTGGTTCCAGGGCGGCGAGGTCTTTCGCAGCGGGTGCGTCTGGGAACGGGGGCACGGACGTATCTTCTATTTCCGGCCCGGCCATGAAACCTATCCGACCTATTATCATCGGGACGTCTTGCGCGTGATCGCCAACGCGGCTCGCTGGGCGAAGGCGCCTGTACGCATGGACGACGCCTGTGCGATGAGCGAGCCGCTCGAAACGCTGCCTCCGCCCGTGTCCGGAACGGAAGAGGAGTGAACGAGGGGCGCGTCTCCAAGCGAACTCCCCAACCGCGTCATGCCGAATATGATTGCCAGCGGGCTGGCAATCGGTGTACCAAAATCATTGACTGTAAGAAAAGATGGTTGCGGGGATGTCCTCGAACCGATATAGTTTATATAGATGTGGGTGTGCTGGAATAATGCCGCTTTCCGGGCCGCGTTCCCGCCCTTAAGAAATATCGCTTTACTTTGTTACGATGATGCTGAAGGCCGATCGAATTCTGGCGCTCGATATTGGGGCGAGCAGTTTGAAGTTGGCGGAATTCATTCCGCTGAAGTCGGGCGGCATTGAACTGATCAAGCATTCCATCAAGTCGCTGGGACTCGACCCGCACGCGGATGCAGAGCGTCCGTCCTACATCATCAGCACCATCGAAGAGATTTTGGCGGAGCACCAGATCAAACCGGGGCCCGTCCTCATTTCCGTCTCCGGCCAGTCGGTCTTCTCGCGGTTCGTCAAGCTGCCACCCGTGGATCAGGACAAGGTTTATCAGATCGTCGCATACGAGGCGCAGCAGAACGTACCGTTCCCCATCGAGGAAGTGGTATGGGATTACCAGTTGATCGGCGGCACGGAAGGCGATCTGGACGTCATGCTCGCGGCCATCAAAGGCGATATCATCGCCGGGGTAACCGACTGCGTGGAGCAAGCCGGGCTGCTGCCCGATCTGGTCGATGTTGCGCCGATGGCGCTCTACAATGCGGTGCGCTACAATTACAGCGACTTGGACGAATGCGCGTTGATCATCGATATGGGCGCCCGATCCACGGACCTCGTCTTTCTGGAAGCCAATCGCGCGTTCAGTCGCAGTATCCCCGTGGCGGGAAATGCGATTACCCAGCAGATCATGCGCGAGTTTGAGTTGGACTTTTCGGACGCGGAAGACATGAAGAAGGCGCACGCCTTCGTGGCGTGGGGCGGCGCGTACGAAGCGCCTCCGGGCGAAGTGGCCGACAAGGTTTCCAAGAGTGTTCGCAGCGTGATGACGCGGCTGCACGCCGAAATCAATCGCAGCATCAATTTTTATCGCGGCCAACAGGAAGGCGGTCAGCCGAAGCGCATTCTTCTGACGGGCGGGACCTCGGTCATTCCCTATACGGACGTGTTTTTCAAGGACAAGCTCAAAGCGGAGGTTGAATATCTCAATCCGTTCATGAACGTGGCGGTGGCCGATGAGATCTCCGCCGAGGAGATTGGGCGTGACGCGCATACGCTCGGTGAAGTGGTCGGGCTGGCCTTGCGCCGGGTGTTGACGTGTCCCATTGAGATCAATCTGATGCCGCCGCGCGTCGTGTCCGACAAGGCGTTTCGCAAGAAGCATCCCGTGTTGCTGGCCGCTGCATATGGGATCGTCGTGTTGCTGATTGTCTGGTGTGTTTATTTCCTGCGCCTGTCGCAACTCGGCGAGGAACGCTTGCAACTGGTGCGCGAGCGCGTGAGCGCCTTGCAGGCGGTCGAGGCGCAGTTGCGCGAACCGGAACAACAGATCGCGTCGGTCGAGGAGAAGTTGGCCGAGATTCATTCGCTCATCGAAGACAAAACGCGCTGGGCCGAAATCATGGACGGCATCAACGAGCTGTTGCCTGAAGGCGTCTGGCTCACGTCGGTCAGTCCCATTCGCGAACAACTGGAAATCGAGGCCGAGGAAGAGACGCGGCGTCGGCGCACCGCCCAGCCGCGTGAAACGCAGACGGAGGCGGGCGATATTACGGCGGTGGAGATTTCGGGTTTGGGTTATACGGACAAGGTTCCCAACGCCCAGCCGATTTACGCGTTTCGAGACTCCTTGCGCGAGTCGGACTTCTTCAAGGAGACCTCGGAGATTGATCGTCTCTCGCCGGTCCCGCAAGGCACGTATGTCCGGGAATTTCGCATCGTACTGCAACTGGAAGACCCGATTAAGTTATGACCTTTTTCAGAAAATACATGGTCCTGGTCGTGGGCGGCTCCATCGCCTTGGTGCTGATGGTGATAGTTGCGGTCTTGTTGTTCAAATTCCGTTCCGAATATGCGCGGGTCCAGTCGGAACTGTCCGCGTCGCTGTCCACCATGGAACAATTGCATCATCGCGAGCCGTTTCCGTCCTCGGAAAACGTGGAACGGGTCCGCAGCAACCTGGCCGAGTTGGACGGGTATCTTGAAACGATGCTGAGCGCGTTATCCGCTGAACAGGTCGAGCCGGAAGAGATGGAACGGGCGGCGTTCCCGGCCGAGATTGAGCGCACGGCCCGTCGCTTGCGCAGTCTGGCTTCGGAACAAGACGTCACGTTGGCCGAAGGCATGGCCTTCGGGTTTCAGCGTTATGAAGCGGGCAATCTGCCTATGCAGGAGCATGTGTCTCGGCTGGTCGTCCAATTGCGTACCATCGAGCGCTTGTGCTCGTTGCTCTTTGAGTCTGGGATCAGCCGATTGAGCAGCGTGGAACGCGAAGTGTTCGACGTGGAGCGCACACACCGGGAAGTGACGGACGTCGCAGCCCGCCGCGCGGCGCGCGTGCCGGAGGAGGAAGTGGCCGCCCCAACGACGCCGGTTGAGCCGGAAGGCGTGGAAGGCTTGTACACAAAGGAATCCTACACGCTGACCTTCCTGGGGACGGACGAGGCGGTGCGCGAAGTGCTCAACAATATCATTCAGAACCCGATGCTGATGGTGGTCCGAAACATTGAAATGCGCAATGAATTGGCGTTCGAGGGCGCATCGCCCGCCTCGCGCCTGTCGACCCGCCTGCGCGAGCGCGGAAGACCCCGCACGGATGCGCGCGGAGAGCCTCAGGAGAGAGAGCAGCCGCTCCTGCACGAGGACCGCGTCGTGGCGGGCCGCGAACGCGTCCGCGTCAGGATGACGCTGGATGTCTACCGCTTTAAACCCCGTGTGATGGAGGGCGACTCATGAGTCCCGCGCCCCGCACAAAATCCTCGGTCTGGTACAAAGAGCAATACGACAAGGTCCTTGTGGTCGTAACGCTGGTGGCGCTCCTCGGCTCGGCCCTTTTTCTCCTCGTACGAATCGGCGAAGCGCAACGAGCACTGACACGCGCCGATTGGGAGCGGCTTGACGTGGAATATCGGCAATACGATCCGTTGGATGTCGCCGAGTTGCTGCCGTACGTCGAACGGCTGCAATCCCCTTTTCAAATTCGAAGGCACGACGCGCGGATGCTGGTAAGCGACTTGCGCGTGGTCAGTGTCAATCCCGACGTACGTACGCCCATCCCGTATGATGCCGAGGTCTGTCCCTGGACACAGTACGAACAACCCAAACGCGGCGAGCGGGACACCACCGGCGACGGTATTCCGGATCATTGGTATGTGGAGTACGGTCTTGATCCCCTTGATGCCACCTTGGCCGACCGCGATCTTGACGGGGACGGTTTCACGGTACGCGAAGAGTACGAGGCGCAAACCAATCCGGTGGATCCTGACGATCATCCGTCGCACGCGCATAAGATGCGGGTGCGTCGTGTGGCGACCCGTCCGTTCGATCTTCGCTTCCAGGGCGTGCAGGAAATCAGTGAAGACGATCACCGCTACATGCTCAACGTGCGCGGCGAAGATCGCAGCTACTTCGCGCGCATGGGCGACACCGTCCGCGGTTATACGCTCGTCGACTTTGAGCGCCGCACGCGCGAAGGCCCTCACGGTCGGTCCATTGACGCTTCCGTGCTGACCTTGGAACGAGGCGACGGCCGACAGGTTCCGCTGGCCATTGATACGGATGTGACCATCGACGATCGGGTCGCGGAGCTGGTGTTTCTCGTGGACGGCTCCACGCATCGTGTGAACGTGGGAGACACATTAACACTTATGGGCAATGAATTTAATGTCGTTGACATCGGGCGCAATACCGTATTAATACATGACCAGTCCATGGATACGGAAGTTACCGTGCAAAGAGAAACGGAAGCAGATCGCGCCCCCGCGCCCGAGCCAACGGAAGCAACGGATTTTGATACCCTTTTCGAGCGTATGTCGGCGGAATAAGGGGCGCCGAGCGACATAGAATGTATTAACGGAGGATTCAGGTGCTTATAGGACGCGTAGCCAAGGGCACAACCGTCGGAAGGAGAAGCCGTATGAGAGTCGTCAACAACCTTGTAATTTTGATTTTGGCGTATGTGTGGTTGTGTCCGGGCAGTAGCAGCGCCCAGGACGACTTCGATATGGACGCGCTCTTTGAGGGCATGGACGATGTGGAAGAGGTGGCTCCGGAAGAGGAACCCGAGGCGGTACCCGCCGATCCCGAACCGCTGGAGGAACCGGCCCGGGAGGAGGACCCCTTTGCCGACGACCTCTTCGACTTCGAAGACGACTGGGATGATGAACCCGAGCCGACGCCGGAACCCGAGCCGGTGGATGAACCCGCCGAAGAGCCGGTCGAAGAACCGATGCCTGCGGACGAAGACCCCTTTGCCGACGACCTGTTTGATTTTGAAGACGACTGGGAAGATGAACCCGTACCGGAACCGGAGCCCGAGCCGGCGCCGGAACCCGAGCCTGAGCCTGAACCCGAGCCGGTAGACGATCCTCTGGAAGACGATTTCTTCCTGTTTGATGACGAACCGGTGGATGAGCCTGTTGACGAGCCGGTGGATGAACCCGTCGAGGAGCCGGAAGTCGAAGAGGTGCCGGACGAGGATATCGAGGTGGAAGAGGTTCCGGAAGAGGAAGTGCCGGAAGAAGAGGCACCGGACGAAGTGGCCCGCGATGTGGCGGCGCAGGAAGAGGTTCGCCGTCAAGCCGCGGAGGTGGAAGGCTTGAAGAGTCTGGAAGCCGGATTTCAGGCGTTGGATCGGGACGAGTTCCAGCGTGCCCGTTCGGCGTTTGAAGAGGCGCGGGAGAAGATTCCCGATCGACCGGCGACACGGGAATTGCGCGAGCGCGCCCGTTGGGGGTTGGCGGAAGCCCATTATCGCATAGCCCAGGAGATTTATCGCGACGACGGCGACATGCGCGTGGCGCGGCAGAACACCGAAGAGGCGTTGCGCCTCTCGCCCGGCCATCGCGGCGTATCCTTCTTGCAACGGCGTATTGCGCGCGAAGAGGCGCGCCGTCTGGCCGAAGAGGCGCGGCCCGTGCCCGTCGAAGAGCGGCCCGAGATCGCCGAAAAGCGGGAGAGTATTGAGGAACTGAAGCAGGAAGGGCGGGCCTATTACGAGGCGGGCGAATTGGAGCGGGCCTCGTTGCTGTTCGAAAGCGTGCTGGTGCGCGACGAATACAATATCACAGCCATGCGCTATCTTCGGCGCATCGCCGAAGATAAACGGCGCGCCAGCGATACGTTACGGGAAGCCACCACGGAACAGATGATGCAACAAGTGCGTGATGCCTGGAATCCGCCGCATCGCGACGATGTGGTCCTGCCCGAAGACATGATCGGCCCCGGCCCGGTGGATCCGATGACGCGCGCCGATCAATTGCGGGAACGAATGGAGAACATTATCATTCCCCGTATTGAATTCCGACAGGCGAATATTCGCGACGTAATTTCCTTCCTGAGAGACGCCAGCGAGGCGGCCGATCCGGAAGGCGAAGGGGTGAATATCATCCTGAATATGAGCATGCCCGGCGGGGCGCCGGCGCCGACGCCCGCCCCGCGACGCGGCGCTGCGCCGTCGCCCGCCGCCTTCGACGACCCGTGGGACGACGATGATCCGTGGGGCGAGGTGGCGGCACCGGCCGCCCAGCCCGCCGATGTGTCGGGGGTGCCGACCATTACGCTGAATCTGCGACGCATCTCGCTGATGGAAGCCATCCGTTATATCACCGAGGTGGCCGGTCTTCGTCATCGCATCGAGGACAATGTGGTTGTTATCACGCCTGCCGGCATCGCGGATGTCGGGCGGGTGCAGACCCGTCTTTATCCCGTGCAACCTTCGTTCCTTGATATTGTCCAAGAGCGCGCGGACGACGCGCCGGAACCCACCGGGTTTGGCGAATTCGGTGCGCGGCGGCAACCGCAGCCCGGCCGCGGAGCGGATGTAAAAGCCTTCTTTGAAGGCGCCGGGGTCCCGTTCCCCGCCGGCACGTCCATTACGTATAACCCCACGATCAGCCAGTTGATCGTCGCGAATACGCCGGAGAACCTCGAAAAATTCGAACGGATTCTTGCACAGCTCAACGTGGTTCCGAATCAGGTGGAAATCGAGGCGCGCTTTGTGGAAGTGGCCGAAGAGGACATGCAGGAACTGGGCCTGCAATGGTTGTTCACCGATAATTACGAGTTCCTGCAGCGTCGCGGCGATGGGCCTATTGCCGGACGCGAACGCATCCAAATCGATCAGGGCAATGTCAGCAGAGGCATGCGTTTCTTCGGCGACACGGACGGCGGGATCGTGCCCCTTTCCACGGCGACCGCGGTCGATCCGACGTTTGCCGGCGACATTCTCAGCATCTCCAGCGTATTGACCAATCCGGAAATGCGCGTGGTGCTGCACGCCCTGTCGCAGAGCGGCAATGTCGATCTGCTGTCCGCACCGCGCGTGACGACACGCAGCGGCGTGAATGCCTCCATTGAGGTGGTTCAGGAAATCATCTACCCGACCGAGTTTCGGGTCACGGAACCGACAGTGACTGCGGCCTCCGGCGCGACCGGTAGCGCCGTCATTTCGCCTCCGACCGTAACGCCGGATAACTTTGAAACGCGTCGTACGGGTGTGATCCTGAATGTCACCCCCACGGTCGGGCCCGATGGCTATACGATCGACCTCGCCCTCTCGCCCGAGGTGGCCGAGTTGGTTGATTGGTTGCAGTACGGTTCGCGCATGCGCGTACCGAATCCGGATGCGCCCGGCGATTTCCAGGAGTTTGTTTTCAATATTCCGCAGCCGGTTTTCGCCAGTCGTAATGTCTCCACCAGTATCGTGATCTGGGACGGACAGACCGTGGTGATGGGCGGTTTGATGCGCGAACGCCTGACTACGATTGATGATAAGATTCCGATCCTGGGCGATATTCCGCTGCTGGGTCGCTTGTTCCGAACCGAAGGATCGCGGAGTCGCAAGGAGAATCTGTTGATCTTTGTGACGGCGCGCTTGGTCGATCCGGCCGGCAAACCGATTCATCGCGCGGACGCGATGACGATGCCCGCGCCCGGCATGGAGTAGGCGACGGCGACTTTCGAGCCGCCCGCCTGTTCTTCAACGGGCGTCGCGAAGGCATGGAACTGGAATCGAGCAGCTTGACTTACGTCAAGCCCGATGTCTTTTTCCCATGGCGCGGATGAATACAACGTAAATCTTGAATGTTCACTTTCCGTTCTTGACCTCCTCGCTCTGCGGAGAACTACGTCGCGACGTACTGAACAACAAACACCGGATCCCGAACCCTGAATGCTGAACCCGAAACACGTTTGCTCCTCATCGACGGCCATGCAGTGGCTTATCGGGCGTTCTTCGCCATACGCGAATTGACGACGAAAGAAGGGCGTCCGACCAATGCGGTGTACGGCTTCATACGCATGGTGCAACAGTTGAACCGGCAATGGACGCCCACCTATGAGGTGGCGGTTTTCGATGGAGGCGTGCCGGACGAGCGGATGAAATTGCTCGCGACCTACAAGGCGCAGCGGGCGGCGATGCCGGACGAGCTGAACGAACAGTTTCCGCTCATCGAAGAATATCTGCGGTTGTCCGGAATATCCGTTTTGCGCGAAGACAAACAGGAGGCGGATGACGTCATGGCCGCGTTGGCGGTCAAGGCCGCTCATGGCGGAGCGGAGGTGTTGTTGGCGACCAGCGATAAGGACATGTTTCAACTGGTCAATGACCGGGTATTCATCGTCCCGCCCACCAAATCGGATACGCGGATGGGAATCGCCGAGGTGCGGGAGAAGACCGGCGTGGACCCGGCATCCATTGTTGAATGGCTTGCCTTGATTGGCGATACGTCGGACAACATCCCCGGCGTGCCGGGGGTCGGCGCGAAGACCGCCGCAAAATTGCTCAATGCGCATGGTTCGGTGGAGGGGATCTACTCGAATCTGGATGAGATCAGTCAGGAAAAGTTGCGTAAGGCATTGGAGACGCATCGCGAAGACGTGGAACGGAACATGCGCATGATGAAATTGCGTGCGGATCTCCCGCTCGCTTCGGATTGGGATGATTGGAAAGTAGGCGGTGGCGATCCGAATGGTTTGCACGCCTTCTACAAGCGACTGGAGTTCAACTCGCTGGCGAAGGATCTGGAAAACCCTTCGCTCTTTGGCGAATAGAACGTAGCGCCGATATCCGATCAGCGCATTGAGACTGTGGCAAGTTCATGGAGGGGCGAACCCGTCTTCGCTGCGCTACGGGGAGGCAAGCCGTATCGCTCCGAAATCAACCTCATATTATGCAGCGTTGGAAATACATCTTGATTGGTTTTGGCCTGATCGCCTTGTTCGGCGCAGGTCTTGGAACCCGCTACGCCATCCTGAAGGCCAACCAGGACGCGTACGATGGTGACGTTCCCTTCACCCTCGAAAGCGCCATTCAGTTTCGTAACGTGCAATTGATCTATGAGGGGGAAGGCCTGACAGGGCGCGATCCGATGATCCAATACCCGGAAGGCATTGAAGTGTTCCGGACGGATACGGTGCTGGCCGAGTACGTGTATGCGGGCTTGGCCCGACTCCTGCCGGACGCCATCCCGTTGCCGGACCGGGTGCGCTGGATCATGCTGGCCTGGTTCAGCCTGACGATCCCGTTCATGGCCGTCTGGGTCGCCGCTTGGACGCGGTCCCGGTCAGCCGGGGCGGTTGCCGGTTTGCTGTATGCGGTTGCCCTTGCGGCGGTCATTCGTTCAACGGGATTGGAAATGTCGCGCGAGAATTTTGCGTTGCCTTTCCTGTTGGCGCATTTTGCGTTCGACGTTTTGGCCATGCGGCGTCCGCACGCGTATGCCGGGCCCGCGCTCGGCTCCGCGCTGTGCCTCGGCTTGGCGCTGGCCGCATGGGATATGATACAGTTTTATGTCATCCTCTGGGCGATTGTTTTCTTCCTGCGCGCCATCCGCGGGCAACTGGACCAGGACCCGTCGGCTCGGTTCCGGTGGTGCGCGCAGGCGGGTGCGCTGATCCTGGTGGGACTCCTTTCGCCGTACCATCGCGCACATGGACTGCTCCTTGCGCCGCCGCTATTGCTGGCGTACGGCGCAATGCTCCAAATGGCGATCGCGCATCGAATCGCTATCCGACGGCCCGCCCGTCTGGTGATCGCCCTGGTTCCGTTGGCGCTGTACCTGTTGGTGCCGCATGCGTACGGCGAAAGCTATGGGCATTTTGCGGAATTGTTGTTCGCGAAAATCCGCTTCCTGAACAGTAAACCGATGGACCCGTCGCTGCTGACATTCAATCAGCGGATCATGTGGGTGCCGGCGCTGGATTCCGCATCATGGGCGTTGACACGGACCTTGTTTCCGGCTATGTTGTATCTAGTTTTAGCGGCAATAGCGAACGCCCTCCTCGTCGGCCCGTTTTTCCGAAAGAAGCCGGCGGAATCCGATGACGCCAATTTACTTCAATACATTTTCTTCTTTTGTTCTTCGTTAATTGCATACGTCCTGTTTGTCCGGTTCCATGTTTATGTGGCGGTATTCGGCGTGGCGTGCATCGGATGGTGGTGGGCCTGGTCATTGCGGCGGCGGGGATGGGCCCCGGTGCTGGTGTGTCCGTTGATCTTTTTTGCTCTGGTTGTTGAGGCGGCGCAGGTCCTGGAGGAGCCGGGACGCTGGGGGCGGCCGAACGTCTATTACCGGGAAGTCCGGGAACTGACGGAATGGTTGAACGAATACGCCGCGCCGGAACCGGTGCTGGCAAATTTCGGGGTGAGCGCCTCGGTGCTGACCTATGGGGGGTGTCCCATCATTTTGCATCCGAAGTTCGAGACGCGCGCCATACGGGAACGTGTTCGTTCTTATGGGGAAACATTGTTCAAGGAGTCTGAAGAAACGTTCAGAGATTGGGCGGATGAGCACGGGGCGGAATATTTCGTGTATGCGCTGGGCGAATTTGCGCCCCGGAGCCCCGAACTGCAAATGCGTTATTTCGTGGACGCCTTGGAGCCGCCGGATCATGCGGCGGCCCGGGTGTTTGAATTCGCGCCGCACGAGGCGGTCTATTTTGAATATTTGTGGGGCAATCGGAAATATCGCGTGTTTCGGGTAATCACGCGCGAGGACGAGAGGCAGGCGGATCAACTGACCATCTTCTCGGAACGCGCCCTGGAACGCGGCGACTTGCGGCGCGCCGAGGAATATGCCTGGGCGGCCCTGACGTTGTTTCCCGCGCAATACCGGGCCCGCGAGGTGCTGCGCCATGCGGCGGCCCTGAAGGCGCAGGGATTCGATTATGAGCCCGCCGAGGAGGTTCGTCCCTGAGCGCGGACGCGATGCGTGAACGGCGAGCCGCGAAGGGAGTGCGGATAATTTTTTTGTGAAAGGCGTATTGAATAAATCGTTCCGGGAATGGCCGGGCGGATTGGTGATCGGCGTAACCGGCGGCATCGCCTCCGGGAAAAGCGAGGTGGGCCGGATACTGACCGACAACGGAGTGGACGTATGCGACACGGACGCCGTGGCGCACGCGATGATTGAACCGGGCGGGCCGGCGTATGACGACGTCATAAGGCAGTTCGGCCGCGATATCGTGGGGGGCGACGGGCATATCGATCGCGGCCGACTGGGGGAACGCGTGTTCGGTGATGCGACCGAACGCGAGCGATTGAATCGGATTGTGCACCCGCATGTGCGGCGCGCCTGGACCGCGTGGGTGGCGAGAACGCGGGAGCGGAATCGGGTCGGCGCGCTGTTGATACCGCTGCTGTTCGAAGTGGGAGCGGAAAAGGATGTCGATACGGTGTGGTGCGTGACCGCTCCGGAAGAGCAGATCTATGAACGGCTCGCGCAACGCGGCTTGACGCGGGAACAGGCCCGCGCGCGGATTGCGTCCCAGATGCCGTTGGCGGAGAAGGTGCGGAGAGCGGATTATGTGCTGGAGAACAATGACACACGGAAAACACTGAAAGAAGAAACACAAAAGCTATTGGAAACGGTTTTAGGAAGGAGATAAACAGACATGGCGGATGAACAAAGACAACATCGCAGAGGACGTTCCGGCCGGTCCGGTCGGGGACACCACCATAAACAACGCTCGCGCGGACAGGGCAACGGGCCCGTGGCCGTCGAGGAAGCCAACGATCAGGTCGATAAGACGGAAGGCGGCGAAAAGAAACCCGACGGCCCCATATTGAAACTGCACGAATTGCAAGTGCAGACCGTACCCGATCTGGTCAAGTTCGGTGAGAGTCTCGGCTTATCCGAGCTCGGCGCCTTGATGAAACACGAGCTGATCTTCGATATCCTCAAGGCCAACGCCCGCAAGAACGGCCGTATGTTCGGACACGGCATCCTCGAGATCCTTCCGGACGGATTCGGTTTCCTGCGGTCGCCGTACTACAATTACCTGCCGTGTCCCGAGGACATTTATGTATCGCCTTCGCAGATCCGGCGCTTCGGATTGCGCACCGGCGATTTCATCGAAGGTGAGATCCGTCCGCCCAAGGAAAAGGAACGCTTCTTCGCCCTGCTCAAGGTGGAGAAGATCAATGAAAAGGCTCCCGATTCGGCCAAGAACCTGATCCCGTTCGAACATCTCACGCCCTTGTTCCCGGATAAGCGGTTCGTGTTGGAGACCGAGGCGGAAAATATTTCCATGCGGGTCATGGATCTGCTTACGCCCATCGGCATCGGTCAGCGCGGCTTGATTGTTGCACCGCCGCGTACGGGTAAAACGGTGCTCATGCAGCAGATCGCCAACAGCATTTCGGCCAACAATCCGGAGGCCAAACTGGTGGTGCTGCTCATCGACGAACGCCCGGAAGAGGTAACGGATATGGAGCGCAACACCCAGGCCGAAGTCCTGAGCTCGACGTTCGACGAGCCCCCGGAACGCCACGTGCAGGTGGCGGAGATCGTCATTGAAATGTCCAAGCGCATGGTCGAGAACGGCAAACACGTGGTGATCCTGCTCGACAGCATCACGCGCCTTGCAAGGGCGTACAACACCCTCCAACCCCATAGCGGGAAGATCCTGTCGGGTGGTGTGGATGCGAACGCGCTGCATAAACCCAAACGCTTCTTCGGGGCCGCGCGCAATATCGAAGGCGGCGGGAGCCTGACCATCATCGCGACGGCGCTGGTCGATACGGGCAGTCGCATGGACGAGGTCATCTTCGAGGAATTCAAGGGCACCGGCAACATGGAACTGGGCTTGGACCGAAACCTCGTTGACAAGCGCATTTTCCCGGCCATCAATATAGAGAAATCGGGTACGCGCAAGGAAGAGAACCTGCTGCATCCCGACGAATTGAACCGCATTTGGATCCTGCGCAAAGCGTTGAAAGATGTGCCGGCCGTCGAGGCCATGGAACTGTTGATCAACCGACTCAAGAAGACAAAGAGCAACGCCGAATTCCTGATGAATTTGCAGGGCAGCTGATCGCATGGACACACCGCTGCACAGCTCCGGCTTGGAGTGGGATAAGCCGCGAGCGCGACATGCCGTCGCCGCGGTCAGCGCAGTGGTGTTGTCCGTTGTCTTTCATGGCGTGTTGATCGCGCGCTTCCCGCCGTTACCCGTCGGCAGTCCGCCGCGCGTGGAGATGGAACAACGCGTGCGTCCGCTTGTCCTCGGCGATGTGCGGCCCGAGCAACCCGCTCCCCTTGAGCGACCGGAACGTTTTCACGCGCGAGATCCGGGTTTGATCGGTTCTGAAACCGCGGATGCGGGCGCGTTACGCGAGCTGCTGGATACGCTGGTCCCCCCGGATCCCGTCGATCCCGACGTGGCGTTGGCGGGCGAGGACCGCGCCCTCGCGCAACCGGAACCGGAACGCGACCGCGCCGCCTGGGAACCGCGCCAGGAACTCATGCACATTCGCGAACGGATCGTGCCCGACGAAATCGCCGCTCTGCCGCGACGCATCGTGCCGGACGTGGATCGCCACGCCCAAGCGGCGGATATCGTGCTTCCCGCCGAGTCGCCCGCCGACGCGCTTGCCGCGCGCGGCGAAGGTTGGCGGCGCGCAGGCGATGGTCGCGGACGGGTTGTTTCATTCGACGACGAGCCGGACGAGGATCATGAGCCAGAGCCCGAACCCGAACGACGGGATTTACGTGTGCCCGACGCCTTCGAGGAAGAGCCGGAAGTAGTCACGGAAGTCGAGGCCATCGAACAGTTGCTGGCGTTGGACCTGGCGACCTATCTTGATCCCGCCGATCCGGAACACGTCTACTTCCGGATCGAGATTCGGCGTCGCGGCGCGGAGGCGTTGCCGGTGTTGCCCCGGGATGTGCTGCTGATTCAGGACGCCTCCGCAAGTATGACGCAAGAAGCCGTCGACCGCAGCAAGCAGGGCATGTACCGTTGGCTGGAAACACTGCGGGAAGGCGATCGCTTTGATATCATCGCCTTCAACGACAGCATCGATCGCGCGTTCGGCGAACCGAAACTCATTACTCCTTTTACCCGGTCCAGCGCGACGTTCTTCATCGAAAACATGCGAGCCCGGGGCGGTACGGATATATTCGCTTCGCTCCAACCCTTATTGGATATGGATGCCGCCGCCGATCGCCCGGTCATCGCCGTTATGATCAGTGACGGGGTGCCGACCGTCGGCGTAGTGGACAGCACGGAGATCATATCGCGTTTTTCCGAAGCCAACGCCGGGCGCGTATCCGTCTTCAACGTGGGGGCGGGCCGCCGGATAAACAAGTACCTGCTCGACTTCTTGAGCTACAAGAATCGCGGGGACGCCATCATGCCGGACGACGCCGCCGCGCTGCCCGTTGCCATGTCGCGGATGGCGCAAGAAGTCAGTCGTCCCGTACTGGCCAATTTACGTTTGCGCGTGGCCGGCGCGCCGGAAGTGGATATGTACCCCGAAATGCTGACCCACCTTTATCTGGATCGCCCGTTGATCGTGTATGGACGTAAACCCGCCGAGACACGTGGCCCTGTGCTGCATATCGTGGGCCGGTCGGGCCCCGAAGTGAAAGACATGCTCTTCCGTCTGGATTTCGATGAGGCCGCTGCGGGCGACGCCGGTATACGCACCGAATGGGCGTGGCAACGGATGTATCATCTGGTCGGTGAACATATACGCACGCGCGACCCCGCCGTGCTGCGCGAGATCCGGCGAATAGGCGCGACCTATAACCTGCCCGTGCTCTACGGCGCCGAACACGCGCCCATGCATTAACCAAAGAAGAAGAAACCACGGATTACACGGATTGCACGGATATGAAATGGGATGACGGATTGTAATAAGGAGATCACGGAGGGAAGATGAGATGGAATTATATTTCCTCCGCCGGCTTCGTGTCCTCCAGCGCAGCGGGTGGTGAAAATGGACACGCAGGAGCGTGTCCCTCCCAGGTATTGTACGGAGTCTGTTTCCTCCTCGACTCCTTTCCTACACTTAACCGCTACCCTTAATCGGATACTCTTACCCGACCCGCTTACCCGCCTTCCGATATCTCGCGGAACATGCTCCCCGAAGGGGAGCCATTCATGAGCCCCGGGTGAAACCCGGGGAAGAGAAATGCGCGAGGCAAAACCCGTGCTCCCTGAAAGGGAGCCACAAGGAATTTGTTGCACCCCTTCAGGGTGCTTTCCAACGATTGGAAAAAACCGGCCGCAATGTTCCAACGATTGGAAAAACACGCGCAAATTCTTCCAACGATTGGAAAAATGCGGTCATTGAGCTTCCAATCGTTGGAAGCAATCCTGTCTTACGTCCACCTTTCGGGCGACCTTTTACCGCGCTGCAGTGGATCGGGGCGTCCGATATGTCACCATCACCGAAGCACAGGAAGAAGACGGGCATGACGTGATCTTCTGGATCGAGTCAAAGAACGTCGTGACGAGGAGTGTGTGGTGCTCCTGATTCGCCCACGTGCCGCCCCTATCGCGAAGTCCCGGTTCGCGACATGCTATTGATGCAATATCTTGGCATGGAGTAGGTTGTCGAAACAAACGGGCTGTAAGTGCGCATGCGAAATAAAGCCGGTGGAAGTGATTATTGTCTTGCTTTCTTTAAAAAATATGTGAATATCAATAGCATTGTGAGAGGTATATCAGGGGGGTATGGCGAGGGCGCGTTTTGGGGTGAACACAGGGCGTTGGTGAACTCCATATATTTCTCGAATAGTACAGGCCATGCTTTCCTGCATGTTTGTGGGATCATATATCAAGGAGACGCACCATGACGACTCAAGCCCGCGTTATGCTTCTTGTTTCGTGCGCAATCACACTGCTTGGAATTCCACGGGTGCAGGCGACTGATACGCACTATGTATCCCCGGACGGCGGCAATATTCCGCCGTATACGAACTGGGCGACGGCGGCATTGCGGATTCAGGATGCGGTATCGGTGGCGTCGTCGGGCAGTGTAGTTCTGGTGGCGGCGGGGGTGTATGATGAGGGGGTAAAGGCTACGCCCGGTTACGGTCTCCTGAATCGGGTGGTGCTGACCAACGGGATTTCTTTGCGCAGTGTGGACGGTCCCGAGTTGACGATTATTGAGGGATCCGGCTCATCGCCGCTACGTCCGGCAACTCGGGGCGTTTTTATGACGGCGGGGTCCGAACTTGTCGGATTCACGGTGCGCGGTGGGCGCACATTGCTTTGTGGCGTTTTCCCTTACGAACAGAATGGCGGCGGGGTGTATTTGTCGCACGGCGGTTCGGTAAGCAACTGTGTGATAGAATTCAATGAGGCCCAGGAGGGCGGCGGGGTTTACATTGTAGGCGATGGATTGGTGAGCTTCTGCACGATTCGTTCGAATCAGGCCATACACGGCGGCGGCGGAGTGCGTTTCAGCGATGCGGCTTCGGCGGTGGTTGAGCAGTGCAGGATTCTGGATAATACGTCCTCTGAGTTTGGCGGCGGGGTGCATATATATCATATGGGCCGTGTGCGTTCGAGCTTGATCGCGGGCAATCAAGCGGGTGAGGCGGCGGGCGGTGTGTATGTGGACTGGGGGACGTGGGAGAGCGGAGCGCACATAGAGAACTGCACGATTGTGAACAACAGCGCGCCTTCACACGGCGGGTTGCATTACATCATCACGGGCGGTTCGGTACGCAACTCGATCATTTGGGGGAACGCGAACGGGAACTGGTCGGGGGGCACGTATCAGCATACGTTGACAACGCCGTTGCCTTCGGGCGAGGGCAATATTTCGTCTGCGCCGGTCTTTGCGGATTCGGATTATCGGTTGTCACCGGATTCGCCGGGTGTGGATGCGGGTTCGAACGCGTATGTGACGACGCCGGTGGACTTGGACAACCAGCCGCGGATCGTGGGCGCCTCGGTGGATATGGGCGCGTATGAGCTGCCGGAAATCCCCGGGGCGGTGGTGTCGGTTCCTTTAGTCCCTGCCGGGATTTCTACCGTGCTTACCGGTGTGATGTCGACGTATGAGACCGGCGGTTCAGAGAGCAGTGATGAGTCGGTGGTGGAATATCGTTTTGATTGGGGGGATGGCTCGTATTCTTCGTGGACGGTTTCAGGGGTATCGGAGAAGGCATGGTCAGAGCCCGGCGAATATCAGGTTCGTGCGCAGGCGCGTAGTTCGCTTCAGCCGTGGAGTATGTCTGCGTGGTCACCGGGCTTGGACGTTACGGTCGTTGATCCCGTGGTTGAAGTCGGCACGTATTATGTTTCTCCGGAGGGCGGGAATATACCGCCGTATACGAATTGGGCGACGGCGGCGTTAACCATCCAGGACGCGGTGTCGGTAGCGTCGTCGGGCAGTGTGGTGTTGGTGGCGGCGGGGGTATATGACGAGGGCGGAGCGCCTACGCCGGGCCATGGTCTGCTTAATCGGGTATTACTGACCGACGGCGTGTCGGTGCGGAGCGTGGACGGTCCGGAGGTCACGATTATTGAGGGCGCGTCGGGTGACTCGCCGGTACGCGGGGTGTTCATGACGGCGGGCTCGAGCTTGTCGGGCTTTACGATACGAGGGGCCTCCACACTTTATGGCACCGGGGTCTTTCCCTATGAGCAGAATGGCGGCGGCGTGTATTTGTCGTACGGCGGTTCGGTGAGCAACTGTGTGATTGAGTTCAATGAGGCCCAGGAGGGCGGTGGCGTTTACATTGTAGGCGATGGATTGGTGAGTTTCAGCACGATCCGCTCGAATCATGCGCATCACAGCGGCGGCGGTGTTCGTTTCAGTGATGCGGCTTTAGCGGTTGTTGAGCAGTGTCGCATTGTGGAAAACACGACGTCGGGCCATGGCGGCGGGGTGCATATTTATCATATGGGCCGCGTGCGTTCGAGCTTGATCGCAGGTAACAAGGCGTCTTTGACGGCGGGCGGGGTGTATGTCGATTGGGGGACGTGGGGGAGCGGAGCGCATATAGAGAACTGCACGATTGTGGACAACAGCGCGCCTTCACACGGCGGGTTGCATTACATCATCACGGGCGGTTCGGTGCGCAACTCGATCATTTGGGGGAATGCGAACGGGAACTGGTCGGGGGGCACGTATCGGCATACGTTGACGACGCCGTTGCCTTCGGGTGAGGGCAACATATCGTCGGCGCCGGTCTTTGCGGACGAAGACTATCGGTTGTCACCGGATTCGCCGGGTGTGGATGCGGGTTTGAACGCGTATGTGACGACGCCGGTGGACTTGGACAACCAGCCGCGGATCGTGGGCGCCTCGGTGGACATGGGCGCGTATGAATTGCCGGAGGACGAGTCGGTCGTGCTGTCTTTGCAGGAAGTTACACTGCATGGATATGATCGAGGTGGCTACATGATGATGGCCACGGATGATGGTCAATCAACCTTTGGCTCTGAAAGTAAGGGGTTGGTACTCAGATGGGATGGAAAGATTGGATACTTATATACCATCGAGGTGTCTTCTGATCTTGATGAATGGTTTCCGATTCCTGAATTCACGAATGTTGCCGGGTCGGGGACGCAGATGCTTTTCCCCATTACGACGGAGCACGATCGAGTTGTCTTTGTCCGAGTTCGCAGTATGCGAAATCACTGAGCGACAGATCTGCAACTTTCAAGACGCCTGATACCTATTGGATTGTTCGAATCCTCGTAAGGTATGTTCGAGCGCTTTGTGTTGATCCCTGCACACTATCCGCGACGCGCCACAAAGAACTCATAGGCGTAACAGTCTGAATAGCGGCGGTGCATCTCGGGCTCTTCCGCGAGTTGATCCAGCACGGCCAAGGCTTCGGGATCCTCGGCATATTTGCCGCGCAATTCGGCAATGCGGGCCTCCATGGGAGTATAGGAATCAACCCACCAGGCTTCATCAAGCAAAGTAAAGTGATCCACGAGGTCGAATCCACTTTCCTGAATTGCCGCCAAGTCGTCGTTCAGCCATCCCATCGCAGGATAGTCCGAATCGAAACTGGCTTTGATTGCGGGAGGGGGGTT
>SLGY01000043.1 GCA_007136425.1 Kiritimatiellia bacterium | reverse complement strand
TGGATCTGGTAACGGTGCCGGTGGAAGACACGTTTGATCCGGCACTGCTGAGCTTTGTGAGTGCGGTTCCGACTGAGACGACCTCGGCTGCCGGCGAAGTAACGTGGGCGGACATCGGCCCATTGCCGGTGGGTGCAGCGACGAATATCACGGTACAGTTCACGGCGTTGCAGTCGTCGCTGAGCCTGCCGCAGACGAACGTGGTGTCGACGGCTCCGACGACACCGCCGGACGAGCCGGGCGTGCCGCCGAGCACGAACGACGCGCCGTTCCAGGTGAGCCAGGCTGGCTATACGCTTGAGAAGACGAACACCGATCCGGGTCCGACCAGTGCGGCCGCCGTAGGCGATATCATCACGTTCCAAATCACGGTGACGAATACCGGAGACGTAGAGCTGATAGAGGTTCCTGTGGTGGATACGTTCGACAGCACGCTGCTCTCGCTTGTCAGTTCGGTTCCGGGTGAGACGACCTCCGCCGCCGGCGAGATAACGTGGGCGGATATTGGCCCGATTGCGACAGGCGATGTGTCGACGATTACCGTCGAATTCACGGCGTTGCAGTCTACGTTGGCTGTTCCGCACACCAATGTCGTGGAGACCGCTCCGTTGACGCCGCCGAACGAGCCGCCGGTGCCGCCCAGTACAAATGATGCGCCTTACTCGGCGATTACGGTCGGCTACACGTTGGATAAGAACATCATCTCACCGACGAACCGCCCGGCGTTCTGGGAGGAGGAGATCGAGTTCGAACTGTTGCTGGTCAACACGGGTGAGACGGACTTCGTCTTCATTGACTTCGAGGATATCTATGACCCGGATATTTTGTCATTCATCGAGGCCACGCCGGATGTGGCCACGGCGCAGACGAATATCGGGTTGTTGACCTGGACCAACATCGGTCCTGTGGAGGCGGGTGTTTCGACTTCGATCCTGGTCCGCTTCCAAGTGGCGACCAACACATTTGAAGTCCCTTACACCAATGTGGTTGTGGCGACTCCGACGACACCGCCGGATCGACCTGACGTGCCACCGAAGACCAACGACGTCCCGTATGCGAGCACGGCCGGATCCTTTGGTAATACGGTCTGGGTGGACGTCGACGGCGACGGCTTCCCGAACGAAGATCTTTCGATCTTCGGGATCAATGGGGTCGTGGTCGACTTGTATCGCGTGCAGAACGGCGTGACCAGTTTCTGGGCGTCCACCTCAACAGGGCCCAATCCTGACATGTCCGGCGATCAGGGCTATTACCTGTTTACCAACCTGCCGTTGGGCGAGTACGTAGGATTTGTGGATGTCTCCACCGTTCCGCCGTCGCTGCCGGTGAATACCACCCCGTTGGCCATCAGCGGATTCATCGGCCCGGACGAATCGTTCCTGGACGCCGACTTCGGCTTCCTCAACACCTCGGGCACGGCGGTAGAATTGCTGTATTTCCGTGGGGAACGCACGGCGGAAGGCGTCGAATTGACATGGGAAACGGCACTGGAAGTGGGTACCAGCGGTTATCGATTGCATCGAGCAACAGATGGAGATGATCGTCAGGCGCTTATGACTGACTTGATCGTGGCGAGAGGCGCAGAAGCGGGGGCTTGGTATCAGTACATGGACCGTGACACCTCCACGGATGTGACCTACCGTTATTGGCTGGAGGAAGTCGAGACGGACGGAAATAGCGTCTGGTATGGCCCGGTGGTTGTTCATTCGGCGTCAGAAATCGACGGATCACTGGCGCAAACGATCCTGAATGAAGATGAAGCGGCACTGATCCGTATCCGGGGACAATCCATGTTGGAAGCCGGTGTGCCCGATTACTTGCTTGATCCATCTCGCTTACAGGTTCTACTTGAAGGCATGGCGGTCAGACGTTTCGTCAGCACAGAAGCCGATCTGTTGACATCGGACGACTTTATGCTCTTCTATGCGCCATCTGCGGATCGTGAAGAGCGTTCCGTAACCTTGAGGCTGACCGAGTCCGATGCGTCGGCTCTGGCGATGGATTGGGAATACGCGCGCCCTGTGGCGGGCCCCGGAGAAGTGGGGATTGTCCCAGTACCTGAAGGAGAGGGCGCCGTGCGGTTTACCGTGGAGTCCCATCAGGTCCGCGTACTTGTGGCGGGCTTTACGGAGCCCGCGATTTGGGTGCTGGACGTCACTGATCCGACGGACCCCGTCCTCCTGTACGGACACGCCGTTGTACCGCGCGGCGACTCGGACGAGTACGCCATATACTTGAGCCTCGATAACGATACGCCGCTGGAGTTGATCGCCATTCAGGATGATCGACTGCTGGAATTGGATGATTGGGACGTCGAATAAACAAATATGAACCACTGATTTAGTAGGAGTAACACTATGAAATACCTGTATGCCAAGCCTGTCATGACGACTTATCACCGAGAGGAGATCATGGAGATGATGGGGCCGGTCAAAACCCAGTATGCCGTTGCGCCGGAACCCGAGACGCAGCCGCAGCCGCCGCCTCCGCCACCGCCTTGCGTCTCTTGTGCGAATGTGACCGCGACACCGAGCGCCTTCCTGCAAGGCAAGACTTTTGACGCGAGCGATCCGTTTCAAGTTTCGGTCGACACCGGTGGTTGCACGGCCTTTCAAGAAGTCGAGATATCCATCCCCGGCACATCGCCGATCATCTTTTTCCAGTTTGATCGCGCTGAGGGTGCCGAGGCGGGCGATATCTGGTCCATCGATATTGTGGGCTTCCAGTTTTTGGACGACCGGGATGAATATCCGCTTGTCGTGACGCTTCTCGATGGCCAAGGGGACAGTACCTCCTGCGAAACAATCATTGTCGTCGAATAGCGTAACGGGCGAGGCGACGTCTTGCATCCCGGGGGGACTCCCTTGGGTTTTTGTGCAAGCGTCCCACCAAATCTGTCCATGAACCACTGGGCCGCGAGCGGCTCCCTTTGGTTGTACATTCCTGTCGACTGCGGTATCTTTGTCGATCCTGATGAGTTCGAGTTATGCGATCTAATCGACATGTTGTCCTATGGGTCCTGTTGGCCGGATGCGTCGCTGTTCATGCGCAAGCGCAGGAAGCCGGTCGCTTCGATGTCGTTCCCATTTCGGCGAACGCCTATCGCGTGGAGTTCCAATTGGAAGAGCTGTCGGCGACGGGCCTGACGCGGTACGATATCCGGGACGCGCAGCGTGTAGGACGGGATGCCGAAGGCCGTCCCGCCGCCTTTGTGCGAGTCCTCGAAATGGATGCCGGACGATCCGTCCGAATCGAGGGCGTCACGACGCGTTCGCGGTCCGTATTCCGGCGTGATCCGCCCATCATGTATCCTTCCGATCATGCGCCGATCGTTGCGAGCCTGGCGCGGATGGGCCGGCGCGTGTTTGTCCGGATCGAAGTACGCCCGCTACAGCCCGACCCCGCGTCCAAAGGCTGGCTACTTCACGACCGTGTGACAGCGGTCATCCGTGTGCTGGATTCGGACCCGGCACCATCGGGTGCAGCGGAGATCCATTCTCCAGCGCCGCTCGCGGAAGAGGACGGCTGCGCGGTATGTCCGCCGCCTGTCACTTTGGGGGTCTCTGCTGGTTCGGGCGGCACCCCGGCGGAATTCATGCCGCACCGCTCTGTCACCAACGATGTGGCGTGGAAGATACGGATTTCTGAGCCGGGCCTGTACCGCATAACCGGCGCCGACCTCGAAGCCGCCGGCGTGCCGTCAGAGTTTCGCGATGCCTCCCAATTGCGGCTTGCGAGCCGCGATAAAACGATACCCGTCTGGCGCTCCACGGAGGGGGCCATGAGCGCGAACGATTACCTATTGTTTTATGGGGCCGCCGTCCGCGCCTCGGCCACCACGCAAAACGTCTACTGGCTCTCTATTGGCGCGCCCTCACCGGCGTTCGATACGATATCCGTGGCGCCGGCCAACGGATGGCCGCTCGTTACGTCCGCTTGGCATCGTGTGGATTATGCACCAAAAGACTTCTATCGCGCAAATTACCAACCGCTTGTGGATAGTTTTGATCATTGGTTCGCGATGGAGGTACACGGAGGTACCACGTCGGATATCGCGTTCGCGACCCCCCATCCGGTGCAATCGGGTGAAGCGCACGTGGCCTATGCGTTGCACGGTCTCAGCTCGACGCAGTCTGTTGATCCCGACCATCGTAGTGTGTTGCAGGTTGGCGGAATTCATGCCGAGAC
Source organism: Kiritimatiellia bacterium (assembly GCA_007136425.1). GTDB lineage: Bacteria > Verrucomicrobiota > Kiritimatiellia > SLAD01 > SLAD01 > SKZA01. The sequence continues at coordinate 8,967 of SLGY01000043.1, read as the reverse complement.
GCGCGACTATAACGGTGAAGTGCGCATTGTTGGTACTTCGTCTGTTCCCGCGACCGCCATCAGCCCCGGCGCGACCACGGTATCTGTTGAGCAAGTGGTTCTGTCGGGAGTACATTCGCATTCCGCATCGGCTTATATCGAATGGTTGGCGCTCTGTTACCAGCGTCAGCTTGTGGCGTCCGACTTGCCGTTCCATATCCGTACGCCGGACGAGCCGTCGCATCTGTATGCACAAAGCATTCCTACGAACAGCGTGTGGGTGTTGGATGTATCCAATCCGCTCCATCCCTTGCGCTTGACGGAATCCGACGTCACGGGTTCGGCTGGAGATTGGAGCTTGGAATTCGAATATGCGTCTCCCGGCGCTTGCGTGGCCATCTTCGATGTTTCGAATCCTCTCGATCCGCTTTCGATTGACCTGGTTCATTTCAGGAATCTGTCGGACACTTCTCGCCAGGCCGATTACCTCGTCGTCACGCCGGGCCTGTTCCGCGAACCGGTTTATCAACTCTTGAAACATCGGTATAAGAACGATCTGTCGGTGCAGGTCGCGACGATCGAGGATGTGTACAATGAGTTTTCCTATGGCCTCGTGGATCCCGTGGCCGTCCGCCAATATTTTGGTTACGCCTATCATCATTATCAGAAAGATGAACCGCGGTATGCCTTGCTGGTCGGCTCGGGCTCTTACGATCCATTGAACAACCTGGGCGCCAGTGCGACGAATCATATACCCATTCGACTGGGACCCGCGCCGTGGCGCCGCACGGCGCACGAACAATGGTTTGCCACGATTGACGGCGCCGACTGGCTGCCCGATATCGCGGTGGGCCGTATTCCGGCGTACACGGCGGATGAAGTGTCGAATGCGGTCGCTAAGATCGTGGCCTTTGAAGTCGCCGCGACCAATGCCGCGTGGCGCGAGACGGCATTGCTGGTGGCCGATGCGAGCTCCAGCGAATTCCCTTTCAAGCATTTTACGGAGACGAATACCATGATGCATTTGCAGAATGGAGACTTTGATCCCGTATTCGGTATTGGTACGGCCTTTCGAGATGATCTCAACAACGAGAACCAAGTCCGAAGCATTATTGAAGATTGGCTCAACAGCGGGGTTCACTTCATCAATTTCATGGGGCACGGAGGGCTGCGTCAGTGGTCTTCTCCACATTTCTGGCACAATAATGATGCCTTGGCCGCCTCCAATACGGTGTATCCCTTTGTGTCCGTTTTTACGTGTCAAAACGGCTTGTTTTTCGATCCGACGGATACCAGCCTTGTCGCGACCATGCTGCTCGGCGAGGGCGGCGCAAGCGGGATGCTGGCGCCGTCGGCCCTCTCGGTTCAGTTATTTTCCGAACACTTGGCTGACGGTTTCTTTGAGGCGTTGGCGGTGGATCGTGTCGAAAGGGCGGGAGACGCCATGCTGGAAGGATTCCTCCGGTTGTGGTCCTTCAATCCCAATGTGGCGGAACTCCGCTTTTACGCCCTGTTCGGCGATCCGGCCCAACACCTGTGGGGAGGCGCACAACCATGAAGCGCGGCTTCCTCATAGGGCTTTTTGTGTCGGCGTACGTCGCGTCGGTTTGGGGAGATATCCTCCCGAACGATCACGGATCGACCCCGGCCACCGCAACCGCGCTATCCGGCGGCAGCAACAATATTAGCGGCGTGCTGGAACACGACATGGATGTGGACGTATTCTCGTTCCCGTTCAAGCCGTGGACGTCTTACACCATCGTCGTCGATACCGGCACAGTGAGGGATGTGAATATTCAGGTCCTGCCTCCGACCGGTTCCCCTTCATATGGAACAACCAACAGCGTGTGGGCCGGTGCGGCCGCTTTCACAAACCTCGCGCATCAAGGCGCGCAAAGCCGTTGGTTCATTGCGGTGTCCGGCATGTTCCAATTCACGACGGGTTCTTATCATCTCGCGGTTTGGGAAAATCCCGGCCAGGATACCAATGGTAGCGGATTCCCGGATGCTTGGGAAATCCACTATTTCGGCGATCTCGAAACCGCCGACCCCGCATTGGATACGGAGGCCTATTGGACGGGCCGTGATCCCACGGCGGACCCGCTGGCCATTGATTCCATGCAACAACGGGCGTATCCGACCCGCGATGTGATCGGTTGGTCCCTAGCGCCGTACGCTACCTATGACCTCTTTACGTCCACCAACTTGGTCATCAACGACTGGGAATATGTGGACACACACACGGCGGGCGATAGCGGCGGGTTATGGTTGTGGACCAATGAACCGACGGTGGGCCCGCACCGGTTCTACAAAATACGCTTTCGTGCCGAATGAAATCCGAAGGTCCGCCCATCCCGGTGCTCCGACAAACGCGTTGGACCTTTGATCTGCCCGTTAAGGGACAAAGCATGGAGCCGCTTTTGCGCGTCGGCGATGTGGTGACTGTTGTGTGTTGTCCCCTCGATGAAGTGTGCGCCGGCGATCTCATTTGTTTTCAGCGAGGTGCCGATAAGGTCCTACATCGGTTGGTGGAAAGAAAGGCGGATGCCTGGTACGAGAAGGGGGACGCGGAATTGGGGGGACAATGGATTCGCCCGGATACCGTGTTCGGGAAGGCCTTGTCGATCAATGGTCAACCATTGGATGACGCCCGACAATTGTCCGCCCTGCGCCTTGCGCGTTTCGAATACAGATTGCGAAACGCGTTACCCCGCATCAAGCTGCCCCGATTTTGCGCGGCGCTGTGGAAACGATGGAAGGCGAGACGCTTGTGATGCCCGATCCGCTGCATTATTCATTCTTCGATATCGACCTTGCGTGCGCGTTCCCGGACGACATCACCGCAAGATGGGATTTGCTGTATAATCACTTTCGCTCCGCGTCCATTGATGAGCCCCACATTCGCGTCACGGTCGATCAACGCGACGACGATCGATACACCTTGAGGGTCAACGATACAGTCCAAGCCGTATCGCATGATGACGTCATGTTGCGGCTGCAGGATTTGATTCAGAACCACGTGCTTCCCATTGTCCGGTCGCATGTGCTGTGGCACGGCGCGTTATGGTCTGTGGAGGGGCGCGGCATCATGATCCTGGGTGCGTCCGGGCTGGGCAAGACCACGCTCTCCTTGGCGCATGCCCTGTCCGGCGGACACGTGCTGTCGGACGAGATTGCCGCATGGCATCCGGATGCCATGCGAATGTCCGGCTTCCCGCGCGCCTTGGCGGTCCGTCCTGATTCATTGACTCTTTTAGGCGACCGACGTACGCACCCGCACCTTATGCTCGATGAAGAAAAGGCGATGGTTCCGCTTATCGCTGACGTTGCCGGCACCGCCGTTCCGCTATCCGCAATCTGCGTGTTGCAGCGACCCCTTGATCCGGCCGTGCACGGCCAGAAGGCCTTATGCGAAATGCAAGTGCGAGCGCCGGACACGGCATGGCGAGATGCGTTGCAGCTCCGTCGCCCGGATGCCGTACTAACGCCGCACCCGGACGGCGACGACTGGTGGCGTTGCCAACATCTAGGCCATCTCCCGACACAGATATTGGAGGAGGCAGTGCGGGGAAACGGGGCCGTATTGGCGGGGTTCCATCGCGATGCTCGTCGCAAGCCCGTCTTCTCCGGGCCGCCCGTGATGGAGGACGTTGACCACGACATAGCCGTTGAGTTGGCCTTGGCGGAGTTGATCAATGGCCGCGAATGGATCGATCGCATGGGCGCCCTGCGGCTCATGACGATGGTCCGCACCGCGTTGCGGCCCGCGCGCTGTGTCCGCTGCGTGCCCGGGAAGCTTGAAGAAACGCTCGTGGCGATTCGGCAGTTGGGTGATTAGCCCAAGAGCCCCTTCTCCACGAAACCGTCCAGGCATTCCTGAATATCCCGGTGCAATGTACCGGCATCCACGTCGGGAAAGATGTCCCGAAGGACTTGGACCATGTCGTTCGGGGTATGAGCCCCGTCGCACATCGACCAGATCAGCATGGCGACCCCATTCAGTACCGTCAGCGTTTCGCCATCGGACGCATAGAGATACAGCTCGTCACCGACGCGCTGCTCGCTTACCTCGGAGCGTTTGATTGGGTTTGTCATCGTGTAGCTTCCGGAAGAAGAGGGTCCAAGAGTCGGATGGGGCGAAAGCCGGTGCGCGGATGGGCGTTGAGCCACCACGGCGCGCGTGCCGGAAGCATCTCTTCATTGAGATCCTTTTCAAACCGTCGCAACAAGCTCGCGTGAATCGAGAAGCGCGGAAGCGAAATGGTATCGCCTCCCGAGGTCGTTCCTAACAGGTAATCCGTGAATTCCAATGCAGCGCGACATCGCCAGCGTTCGGCGACATTCGCGAGTTCGGTCGAGGACAATCCCCGCGCGGTACACAGCCCTTGGAAGTCCGTCAACCAGATCAAACGGATACCGCTCCACGGATGAAGCGCAAGTAGCGGGTTGGGACGATAACGGGTAAACAAGGGACGCGCCACCGCATGTTTAGCCAGATGGACGGCGAGATACACGGGCATGGCCGCAGGGATATCCGTCAAGTCTCGCAGATAAGAGACAGGCGGTCGGGTGCGCGGCAGCGCGCCTGCGTCGGAAGGACGCCAGTGGAGCTCGACGATTTGACGGGTTTGCCCATGCGTCCACTGGGAATGAAAATGGTAGCGCCTGACCAACCACGGCGGCAGGGCTTTCGGGACGGGTGCATACCCCAATTTCTCAAGCGCGCGCCCTGCTGCGTGCGCATCGTCGGATTCGATCAGCAGGTCCAAGTCGTCAAAAGCCCGCAAGCCGGGCGTGTCATAGGCTTCGTTCGCCAGCGGCGGGCCCTTGAGCCAAACATGCGGAAGCCCGTGTCTGCCGAATACCTCGGAGATTTCGTGGAGTGCTCGTTGAGCGGCGCCATGTCGCAGGCGTGTTGCGTGCAATTCCTTTTGTAGCAGATCGCCGACGAGATCGGGCGGGGACGGCAGAGCGCCGCGCTGAATCTGATGTGCCAACAGCGGCGCCACACGATGGTGCCGGGCGCAATCAACGAAGCGTCTCCAGTCCTCGGCCGACCAGTCGACGGGCAACGAGAGAGGCTCGGTGCCGCGACCAAGCGTCACGTCCCGTAGCGTTTGAAGAATGGCGCGCATCAGAACCATGTGCTTTCCTTGAGCGCGGGATAAGCGGAACGGTTTAAATCCGGAAGAAGCCGACGCGCATACGCAGCCACCCGCGCGGCGTACGCCCATTGAAGGGAGGCGAGGTAGAGTTGTGCCGCCCGATCATAGACGGATCCGTCGCCTTCCGATGCGCGTAGGCAGCCATGAACTATTTCCCATCGTTCTTTCGCGTCGGATATCATCGCAAAGCACAAGTCCAGGGCCTCCGTGAATTGTTTCCGCTGGAGCAGGAGCCGGAGCAATACGCGTTGAGCCGGCGCATGACGACGCGTCACGGCCGCACGATAGGCGGCAATCGCGGCTTCAATTTCGCCGAGGTTCTGGCAAGCGACGCCCATCAAGTACTGCCACTCCGGTACCAACGCACGGCCTTCCGGGGGGCGGTGTTCATTGAGCAGGTCGCGCGCCTCGGTCCACTCGCGGCGCGCCAGATGCAAGCGGATCAGTCCGTAAACGGCTTCTTCGAGCGTCGGGTCCAATTTCCGTGCGCGCCGATAGTGCGTTTCGGCTTCGGCGTGTAGGCCCATAAGAAAGGCGGCGCCGCCCCGGTTGTACCAGGCGATCGCGGAATCGGGCTGTACGGCGCAGGCTTGACCATACAATTCATACGCCTGTGAGTAGCGCTTTTGTTCGCAGAGTGCGCGGGCTTCATTAAATAATTCGCTGATGTCGGACATACCCATAGGCTACGGATTCTCCGCGAGAAGATACAGGCGAAATATGCTCGTGCGTTCACGGAAGGGGAATCCTGTGCCATTGCGATGATGCGCAATGGTGCGGTACGTATAGGGCCGGAACTCTTGGATGAATTGGGCATCGTGCAAGGCATCGGGAAATATGTCCATGCCTCGTTCCGTGCTGGTCAATACGAGCACGCGCCGCCCGCCCGCTTGTTGTTTGCGCAAAAAGTCGAGCGCGGCGGATGTCCGGTGACCCGTCTCCCTTGCCCATAACCGTTCCCCGTTCAGCGTTTGATGTTGAAATACCATGGCCAGCGGCGTGCCCCACAGGAAATGGTCGGCCAACACCACATCGTCTTCGTTCAGCTCCGCGCTGATTTGCTGTAATTGGTTGAATAAGCCATCGTATTCCGTGTTAAGCCATGCGTCGCGTACGCGGTCGCCGTGTCCCCAGAAGACGAACGCCAGACCTGCGACCACCGTTATCGATGACCAGACCCATTTGGGGTTTGCCGACGCATGGCGCGCCGGCAAAGTCAGTGCAAAGGCCGTCCCACAACCTAACACCAGCGGGGCGCTTGAAAGAAAGCGTTTGGTGGCCCATGGATACAGCTCGGCTGCAAATTTGAAAGCGAATGGAACAACGGCCGCACAGAGGCATAGCCATAGCCAAGCGTCCAATGGCGCCATGCGGCGGGATTGCCAGACGGCGACGAGCCGGGACGCGAGGCCGAATGCCCCGAGAACGATGAACGGATATCCCAAATAGGGCGCAAGCTTTAGCCCGTTATTCTTCAGTTCGGCGAGCGGAGCGGGGTGTATGGCCGTCACGGCGAAAAGGACAAGCAGCGGTGTGAACGTGAATATCAAGGGAGCGGCATAGGGCCATGGCCGTTGCTTCAGTAGGCGGGCAAGCGCATAGGCCAGGGGAATCACGGCGACGGCGGCCCAAGCCAGTCGGGGGAATACATGGCCAATACGGTCCACGGCTGCGGAGCCCACGGTTGTGTAGTACGCGATGCCACCCACCACCGGAAGAGCCAAGACCAGGTAGGACGTCAGCCGGAGGTCCCGCCGCAGGGCGAGCAATAGGAATACGAGCGCACTCCAGATCAGAAAGGTGGGACGATTCAACAAACCCGCGAAAAAGATCAGGGGAAGCAGGATGGTGATGCCGCGCGTGTCGGAACGCGAGAGCGCGATCAGCAGCATGGCGACAAAGACCGTCTCCAGCATTTCGGAGCAAGGTGTTCGGGCATGATAAATGAGCAGTGGATGGAGCGCGATCAGGATGGTGCCCAGAGCGGCGAATACCGGTGACGCGCCTGCCCGCAGTAATCCGCTCGGCAGGATAAAGCAGAGGATCAGTGCCAATAACATCATGGCATGAAACGCGGCATGAGGTCCGCCCAGGACGAAGAGCAGGGCGATCCATGTAGATGTGATGGGATAAAACGTCAGGCGCAAGGCGCCGGAATCCGGATCTAATGGAACACCGGGAAATAGTTCATCACGCTCGGCGATGGCGCGCACAAAAGGATTGAAGTCTTCATGAATCAAATCTGCGTGTGCGGGCATGGGGGCCACGCGCCATCCGCCCTGTTGAGCCGCGTAGATGCCTTGATTCATGTAGACGCCGGGATCCCAGCCGCCCGCGATCCATTCGCCGCGAGACGGAAACGCCAGGATCAGCACGCACAACGCGCTGAACACGCCGACGACGGGCCATATCGCTTTGGGCGTCAAAGACACCCATGAGCGGCTTCTCAAATAGCCGATGAAGAAGCCGGCTCCGGACAAAGTTGCGATGCCGCCCGTCAGCGTGAATAGATTGAGCTGTCCTGTTTCGAGCAGGAGCCAGGCCACGAGCAGGTTGATGAGCAGGCCCAGTGTCAGGCTGATGGAGAATGAGATGATTCCGCACGCGGCGAATCCGCCCTTGCCGGTAGACTCCGCGGGGCAACACCATAACCAACCCAAGCCGGGAGCAAGCAAACACGCAGCGATCGCAAGACCTGAGATCATGTCCCATATCCTAGTTTCACATAGGCATCATGTGAAGCGCGTACTTCAGGGCGGGCGCGGCTACATTGCAGTTTTCTTCGTAGCCGCCGCCGTGAGGCGGTGGATGGCACGTCCAATAAACGTTTTCCAATGGGCTGCTATTCCCTCCGCCATCTCAAGACCTTGAGCAGCCCCCGCACAATAAAATGACCGGGCAAGTACAGGAGCAGGGGGTAAAGGAGGACCAGCAGCGCGACATAAACCGGCGCCGCGACCCATGGCTCGGCGTCGAATGGGGCGAAGACCCAGTTCACATTCCGATACGGCTCGGTAATCAGCCGGGAAGCGATGATGGCGATGCCGCCAATCAGGCATTGTAGCTTCCATCCTCTTCGATCATAACCCGTGCGAAGACACAGCCACAACACAAAGGGCGGGAGGAATACGTGATAGAAGGAGGTGGCGCGCGCGAGCAACGGGATTTCGGGATTAAACATATAGGCGGTGAAGCCCGTGATACTGTCGGATAAGATCAGGGCAACGAGGTAATCCAAGCTCCATCCGATACCGACGGCTACCATCAAGCCCGCCTGACTGGACAGCAGCAGCCGGTTGCCCGTCCACAACGCATAGAGAATCAGAAACTGCGCCAGGTTGCACAACCACAGGAAGTTTTGAGGGCCGTACGCCCACAGAATGACCGGCGTCCAGATAAGCATCCAAGCCGAAAAAAGAATCTTGGCTGGAAACGGTGCGCCCGAATTCAATGTTGCATGCATGTTTCCTGTGAGGGGAGCGAATGCGGCTTACCGTCCAAGGACGTCATAAAAGAAAGGAGCCATGCGCATAAACGCACGGCTCCCCGTCTTTTGATTCCCTGCGGAACGCCTATTCCTCGTCGTAGTCCTGCTCTACTTCCAAAGTCTCGCGTAATCCGTTCAAGGCGCCTTCCACCTCTTCCGTGACCTCTTCCGTCTCTTCCATGATCGTCTCGGCTTGCTCAGCGGCTTCCTCTTGCTGCTCGACAACCGTGTCCTCGATATCTTCGATGACTTCCTCAGCCTCTTCTTCTACAGCTTCGGCGGCCTCGGCGGCGTCTTCTTGGCGCTCGTCGACGACGTCTCTCGCGTCCTCAATGA
>SLGY01000129.1 GCA_007136425.1 Kiritimatiellia bacterium | reverse complement strand
CGGCGATCGGTATACAGAGCGCCAGCGCCGTGCGTCCCCGGTCTTCGGCGGGCAGGCGCGCGATCACCGGGAGGACTACCGCCATGAACGCGGCCGTGGTGGCGGTATTGCTCATGAACATAGAGAACACGGCCACGATGAGCATCAGGCCGAGGATGATATTGGACGGCTTTGATCCGAACGGTTTGAGCAGGGTCTTGGCCAGGTTCCGATCGAGTTTGTATTTTGCCGCGCCGTCGGCCAGGAAGAAGCCGCCGAGAAAGAGCATGAGCACGGGATTGGCCAGCGCGAAGAAGAAGGAACTGAAGGCCGGCGCCTCAAAGTCGGCCGGCACCGGCAACATGGCGCGATCGCTGAGCAGCAGGATGTTGAGAAAGATGATCAAGGCCGCCGTGGCGTGCAGGGGAATGGCTTCGGTGATCCATAGCGCGATGGCCATCAGGAATACCGAGAGCATACGATGACCCATGGGAGAGAGCCCCTCGAATTCGACGATGAAGGGGACGAAGAACAGGATCACGGCAAGCGCGAACCCGACGGATTTGATGGTTATCCAGTCCGACAAACGAGATGGAGGTTTCATGGTGTTATATCCTGAAAATGAGTCCAAAAAAATGAAACCCCTGTGATAGGGGCTTGGCCCGCAAATGTAAAGCGGCTTTGCATTTCAGCCGATGTAAATTGACGTTTTTTGTTTCACAATCGGTCTCAAAATGATTACACTCGTCCTTCGTATGGGCACGGTACCAGAGCAACCAGAACGAAACGACGTCGCGCGCGCGGCGCGCGCGGATCGCTTGGCGTCGCTGACGACGCTGGCACGGGGTGTATCGCATGAACTGAACAACGTGCTGATGCCGCTGGTGGCGTATCCGGAGCTGTTGACCGCGGAACTGGAGCAGGACTCGCAAGCCTGCAAGGACGTGATGGAGATGAAACGCTCCGCCGATGCGGCGACGGAAGTCATCCGCGATTTGATGACGTTTGCGCGTCGCACCGGCTGTGACCTGCGTCCGCTGAATATCAATGAGCGCATTCGCGCGGTCGAATCCAGTGCGGCGTATCAAGCGCTCAAGGACGCTCACGCTTCGGTACAGGTTCGATTGGAGCCCGGCGACGGCCTGTGGACGGTTTCCGGGGATCCGGCCTATCTGGACCGGGCGCTGCTCGCTCTTCTGCGACATGGGTGCGAGGCCTTGCGCGACGCGGGCGGCACGCTGACGTTGTCCACGGAAAATCTATCGTTGGAGCAACCCTTGGACGGGTATGAAATCGTTCCTGCGGAGGATTTCGTGGTTGTTACCATGCGCGATACCGGTCCGGCGCTGGCGTCCGAAGAGTTGGACCGTATTTTTGAGCCGTACTACTGGAAGCGGCACGGTCGCAGCGGGGCGGGACTGGGATTGGCTCTTGTGCATGGCGTGGTCAAGGATCATGGCGGTTTCGTGGACACCGAGTCCGGCGGGGAACGGGGTACCGTTATCCGGCTCTATTTCCCGCGAGTAGGCGGCACGTCGAAGGAAGCCTGAACGAGAGTGCTGCGAAGGCGATCATTCCTGTTGTACGGCGACTTCGGCGTGCGCCTCGCTTGGTCGTCTATCGTCGAAACACCCGAAAATGATTCGATCCCTGTTTCCTGATTGCTTTGCCTTCGCGGCATCCGTACAACTATTTCCCGTATCCGGCGGGTCGGCCGTCGGCTAAGATTTTCCGGAAGGAACCAGGATTGCGGTGAACGAACGGGAAGTGATATCCGTATTTGAAGAAACGCGCGCCCTGCGCAACGGGCATTTTGAACTGCGTTCGGGGTTGCACAGCGATCGTTTTTTTCAGTGCGCCTTGGTGTTGCAACATCCGCTTGTGACCGCGCGGCTGTGCGCGGCTTTGATCGCGCGGGCGCCCGACGCGCGTCCGGACGTGGTGCTGGCGCCGGCGCTGGGCGGCGTCACGGTGGGTTACGAAATTGCGCGGCAACACGGTGCGCGCGCGATTTTTGCCGAAAAGGACGCGGGCCGCCTGGTCTTGCGCCGGGGATTCGCCATTACGCCGGGCGAACGGGTGCTCATTGCCGAAGACGTCATTACGCGCGGGGGACGGGTGCAGGAATGCATCGATATCGTCGAACGTCAGGGCGGCGCGATCGTCGGGATCCTGGTGCTGGTCGATCGCAGCGGGGGGCGGGCGTCCTTTGCGTATCCGTTGCATAGTCTATTGCGGTTGACCCCCGAGACGTGGGACCCGGAAACATGTCCGTTATGCCGGGCGAATAAGGAATTGGAACATCCGGGGAGCTGAATTTTAAGGAATCCGTAAAGCGAACAGAAAGGAAGATATGCGATGAGTCGAACCACCCAATTTACGTTGTCCGCCACCGATATGCCGAAGCAGTGGTACAACCTGGCGCACGCGTTTCCCGAAGCGATGCCGCCGCCGCTGCACCCGGGAACCCGCGAACCAGTTTCGTTGGAGGATATGACGGCCATCTTCCCGGAGAATCTCGTCGAGCAGGAGATGTGCATGGACGAGTACGTGGATATTCCGGAAGAGGTGCGCGAGATCTATGCGCTCTGGCGGCCTACGCCGTTGATGCGCGCGGTGCGCCTGGAAAAGGCGCTGAAAACGCCCGCCCGCATCTATTACAAATACGAAGGGGTCAGCCCGGCGGGCAGTCACAAACCCAATTCCGCCGTGGCGCAGGCGTATTACAACAAGCAGGCGGGTGTGAAACGGTTGGCGACCGAGACCGGCGCGGGCCAATGGGGCGCCTCGCTGGCGTTGGCCTGCCAGTTGTTCGGTCTTGAATGTGTCGTGTATATGGTGCGCGTCAGTTTCAATCAGAAACCGTATCGCAAACTCCTTATGCAAACGTGGGGCGCCACCGTGCATCCGAGTCCCAGCCTTGAAACCGAGTTCGGACGGAAAGTGTTGGCGGAGGACCCGGAATGTTCCGGGTCGCTCGGCATCGCCATCAGCGAAGCGATCGAAGACACGGTTCATACGCCCGACACCAAGTACGCGCTGGGCAGCGTGCTCAATCACGTGTGTCTGCATCAGTCGGTCATCGGACAGGAAGCCATCAAGCAGATGCAATTGGCGGGCGAAGAGCCCGACGTGATCGTCGGTTGCGTGGGCGGCGGCAGCAACTTCGCGGGCATGGCCTTTCCGTTTCTCGGCCGCCAATTGCAGGAGAACTCGTCCTGCCGTTTTGTGGCGGTGGAGCCGCAATCGTGTCCGACGCTCACCGAGGGCGACCTGCAGTACGACTTCGGAGATACGGCGGAGATGACTCCGTTACTGATGATGTATTCGTTGGGTCATTCCTTCATGCCGCCGAGCATTCATTCGGGCGGGTTGCGCTATCACGGGATGTCGCCGATGGTGAGTCACGCGCGGAAACTGGGCATGCTGGAGGCGGTCTCTTATCCGCAGGACCAGATCTTCGAAAGCGCCGTGCTGTTTGCGCGTACGGAAGGGCTGGTGCCGGCGCCCGAACCCGCG
>SLGY01000186.1 GCA_007136425.1 Kiritimatiellia bacterium | reverse complement strand
TTCCACCTTCGCCGAAGCGGCTACGGCGGACAGGTCGCTACGCTCGACATGACAACATCTTACATTTATCCCGTTCTTGTCCACGAGCCAATCAGCGCCGCGCCGATAAGGGTCCTCGACAAGGTCATCCACCGTTTACCAGATCGTTCTGGCGTGCGGGTAATCGCGCATCAATTGGTCCTTCGAAATAATGGTCGCGTTTTCCTCTCTGGCTGTCGCAACGATAATCTGGTCTGCCGGGTCGTCGTGAAACGGCTGCGGCAGAACCGTTGATCGATAGACAATCGTTGGCGTCAGCGGGATGAGACGTAGTTTCGGCATCCGCAGGGCCTCCGACATCCATTCTTCGGGATCGCAGGAAATGCCGATACGTTTCTTCTCGATCAGCTTGCAGAACTCCCACATAGAAATGGCAGACAAGAGGATTTCGGAGCGATGCGCAGTGTTTTCTATCGCTGCGCGCGCTTTGCGCGACAACTTTTTCGGCTCCATGTTCCACCAGACCCACGCATGCGTATCGAGGAGATACTTCATTTGCATGCGTCCCACATCTCAGCCCCAAGGGGGCTGACAATATCCTTTTCGAACACCAGTGCATCCGAAAGGTGCCCAGGAGTCAGCTTTGCCTCGGTAAAGGGGACGACTTCTGCGAGCGGCTTACCACGCTTCGTAATGATGACTCTTTCCTTACGCGTCGCCACATCCCCGATCACCTGCAGCGCATGAGATTTGAAATCGGTAATTGCCATGGTCTTCATGAATACCCTCCACTCTTTCCTGCAACAAATATAGTCATCTGAAATGGTCATGTCAAGCCCGGTAGCCCATTTGAGCGTCAAGCTCTGATTTCGCTCACGCGCTGATTCCGTTCGCGCCAGCCACAGAGGGCTGGCCTACAACCCGGAAATCGGTTGTTGGCGAAAATGTGGGCCGTCCTTATAGGGCGGCGTACGAGCAGCCTCCTCGGCGATGAACCGTCTGCCCACCACCCATTCCCCCCCGCAGTGTCACCCCGAGCGAAGTCGAGGGGTCTCCATCTTCGCGTCCAGCCGCAGTTACCCGATCCCCGCCAAGCTGCAGGTCAGGCTTTGTCAGACCGTGCTTTGGAGGCTGTCGGTTGTTGGTGGGGAATGAGCCGTCTCGGCCCATTCGGCTTCGGTCAGGGCAGGCAGGCTCGACATGTCCACTTGCTCACCCCCTGTTTCCAGTCTTTCGAATCGCTTTCGCTAAAGCGACCGCCAAGCCGATTGCCGCAATAACCGGCAACAGCAATGCCGGCGGCATTTCCAACGCCCACAGGGTGGCGCCGCTGACGGCGCACCAAAGCAACGGGATCGGCAACAAAAGGACAAGCCATGCGCCGCGCGCCGCCAGCAGTATGACGCCCAGTGTGTACACTGCGGTGGGATCGGGCGCGATCCCGAACCATTCGCTGCCCGACCAACCGCGACCCGACAACACAATCAGCAACGGATAAACCGTCAGGGCGAAAACCGCCAGCGCCGCGCCCAACCATTCGGGCCAGTCGTAGCGACTTATGCGCAGGATGCCGCACGCGCCACAGAGAATAAGGAAAACGCCCTGTGCGATGAACGCCCAGCCGAAATAGTCGCCGGCCCAGACCAGGCTGCTGTAGCGTTCCATATGGAAGGCATAACCAACCCAGATCCAGACGACACCCAGCAACGCACCCGGCCATCGGTGATGCTGCTTTCCAAACAGTGCCAGGATCGCGACGCCGATGAGGAAGGTGACCAGGTGTAACGGCCATATGTCTTCGTTCAGGAACTCGATCAAGCGAACGTACGTATCCGCGGTGAACGGAATAAAGTCTTCAATTGCGTACGTATGCCAATCGGCGATCATAGCGCCCGGACATATTCCCCCATGCGGTTACGCTGTTCGGCATCGGGCAAGCGACCGCGTCCCGCGTCCATGTTCTCCCGCAAATGCTCTACTCGACTGGTCGCGGGAATGGCGCAGGTCACGGCCGGATGCGACACAATCCATTTCAACAGGAACTGTGGCCAATCATGACAATCCACTTCATCGGCCCACTCAGGAAGCGGCGCGTCCTGCTTGAGACGACGCACGAGGCTCCCGCCGTCATATGGACGGTTCGCGATCACCGCGATCCCCTTTTCCTCCGCCAACGGGAGCAGGCGCCGCTCCACTTCCGGGTGCGTGATGTTATAGGTGAGTTGCACGAAGTCGATGTCATCTTCCGTTTCCATAATGCGGGCGAGATCGGCGTGCCGACGTCCGTGCGACGTGGTGATGCCGATATAACGTACCTCCCCTTCCGCCTTCATCTCGCGCAGTGTTTCCAGATGCGGTTCCCAAGCGACCAGGTTATGCACTTGCATCAGGTCGAAGGTCTCCACCCCCCACCAATCGGCGATCTCGCGAAATTGTGCGCGGGTACGGCGTCCTTCCCGGGTCCATATCTTGTCGGCGGAAAACAGGGTATCCGGCCTCCCCAACTGCTCGAAGGAATACTGCAATACGTTGTGCGCCGAACCGTACATGGGCGAACAATCGATCATACCGCCGCCTTCGTCGAAGAACGCCTCGACGACCTGCACCAGCGGGGGATACGCGCGTTCGTCGTCGCCCACATTGAATGTGCGCCAGGTGCCCAGACCGATCACCGGAATCTCTTCGCCGGTCGGCGGAATGGGTTTCAGGATCGCGTCGCGCGCGTCGCCCCGGGCCCAGTGTGGTGCAAGGGCCATGCCCGCTACGCCCGCGCCCATGACGCGCAATGCCGTTCGCCGTGTGATGGGTTGTCTTTTGATCATTCGTCTGCCTCCCTTCCTTTTCGCATATATGTCCCCAGAATCAGCATGAAGCAAATCAGGACAAAGATCTTATTTATGAACCAGTTCGTGCGCCAGATGGTCCAGTCCGGGTCGGAGAGGAACCAGACGAACATGGACACGATGATGATGATCTCGACAACGGACATGACGATGGCCAACCCGCGCGTGTATCGCGGTTGATACAGCAACGCCCAGCCGAGCCAGACATGCGCCACAGGCCAGAAATCCCAGAAGATGTGTTCGATCACCGGTTTGCCGTATGCCAACGCGTAGGCGATCGGGAAGAGGTATTTGATGAGCACGCTCCACGCCGCGAGGATAAACAGGAAATGCGCGAGGAAAATGATCCAACGTGATTCGGCAAGCTGTGTACGCTGCTCCATGACCGCCAATCTACAACAGCAGGAAACAACTGCAAGCACGAGCGCGTGTGAAGCCGTTCGACGGCGTTACCCCGTCTAACCGGAGAACTGGACCATACCGGTCTCGCGCAGGCTGAGATAATCGAGGCGCTCATCCGCGCGTTGACGGCCGAGGATGATATGGTCGAGCACATGGATCTCAACGATGCGCCCCGCCTCGACCAGCTGTCTGGTAATGCGCACATCTTCGGGTGACGGCGTCGGATCGCCCGAGGGATGATTATGCGCCAGCACAATCGACGCGCATGAAGTACGGATGGCCTCCTTGAATACTTCGCGCGGATGAGCCA
>SLGY01000032.1 GCA_007136425.1 Kiritimatiellia bacterium | reverse complement strand
TACTTAACGCAGTCCTCTTCTTTTGGCTAGCAGGGGCACTATAAGGGATGTTTGCGGAACAGCAAGAACATTCCGGACAGCAATTCTCGCATGTTGTGCGCCCCCGCGATCCCGCATCGGGCCGGTAGCCGATGTCGTTAGGGCGTGTTGATTTATTCCCGGCGCGTCGCAAGCGACGGCCCTACAGTCCAACGAACGAAGCATTTCGTAGGGCCGCCGCTTGCGGCGTGCCGATTTCGCCATGAGATTTCGAATAAATCAACACGCCCTTACGACGGCGGCTTCAGTTTTCTTTAAACTGCTCTAAAAAGTCAGGCCGCGTGTATCGGCGTGTACCGGAAAGGTATCATAGCCATGTTCTTTGCAGGCCGCCTCCGCCGAAGGACCGCCGACGATCCACACGATACCGCCCGCGTCACCCGAAACGGCTCCGGCGCCGCATACTTTTGCCGCGCCCCCGGCGGCTTCGACGGATTCTATGCATCGCCGCACCTTGTCCGGGACAACGCCGATGCCTACCAGAAGCCGATGATTTGCACGTACGGCGTCCGATACGTCGCTCTCCTGTCCCTGCCGGAAGGCCCGCGTCAGCTCGTCCGTCACCCGTTCAAACTCGGACCAGACCGGGTCGTTCTTCGGATGAGCCTGAGAAACCTGCGCCACACATTCGCCGGTGGTCGATTCCGGGACCCCGGTCAACGCCAAGAGCAGGGGCGTCTGCGGGGGCGCCAACACATGCGTTTCGCCCCGCTGAAAACGGACCAGTCCCCCGTGCACGGTAATGAAAGGGTCTACACCGCTCGGACGCCCGTGTTGCAACTTTTCGACGTCGAGGGTCCAACGGTACAGCCTGTCACGAGACGGCGCGATCCCGAACAAGGCGGCTAGCCCGCCGAAGACCGACGCCACGACGGCGGCCGATGAACCCATGCCGCACCCGACCGGTAGATCCGTGGTTAACCGGATGTCCAGTCCGCCCTGAAGTGAGCGGCCCGTCTTCTCAAGAAAGTGCGCCACCGCGTAATGAATCAGCTCGACCGGCGTGTCCAGTACGTGGCGTATCCCCATTGCACCCTTCAAGAAACGATCGTAATTCTCGTGGAGCCGGAGTCTCAAACTGGGCAGGTCGGCTGTCGGGAGTTCGTGCGTCCCGAGCATGTCTGGAAAAGCAACGCGAATTATCTCCTCTTCGAGAGTCTGGACGGCTGCGTGCGCCTGTTTGTCAACGGCCATCACCAGGGCG
Source organism: Kiritimatiellia bacterium (assembly GCA_007136425.1). Classification (GTDB taxonomy): domain Bacteria; phylum Verrucomicrobiota; class Kiritimatiellia; order SLAD01; family SLAD01; genus SKZA01. The sequence goes on along the minus strand of SLGY01000032.1, from coordinate 2,301 downwards.
GGTTTGCCGTGAACCACGGCATGCTCACCCGAAAGAATCAATTTACCGGGCGCAATCGCTTTCATAGCAGATCGGATAATAACAACCTATCGAGCCAATACCAATTCCGGCCGGTCAAAGATGTCGGCCACCCGGCGCGCGCCGAGAAGAAACTGGGCGGTGCGAAACTCCCGGTGCAGGCGTTCGATTTCCTCGATAACCCGGTCCGCCGATTCCATGGCCGGTTTTAGAAATGGCGAGGCCAACCCGCACAGGGACGCACCCAGCACGACGGCCTTGACCATGTCGATACCCGACCGGACGCCACCCGACGCGATCAGCGTGACGCGATCGCGAAACGGGGCGAGTTGTTCCAGAGCGAGCGGAGTCGGGATACCCCAATCCTGAAAGCGGATACCGAGCCCGGCGCCTTGCTCCTCGCCGTTTCGATGCTCTTCGATTCGGCTCCACGAAATACCGCCGGCGCCCGCTACGTCAATATACCGGATTCCGGCCGAGATCAGTAGCCGGGCGTCTTCGGCGGAGATCCCCGCGCCGACTTCCTTCACGGCCACCGGCACGTCCAGGCCGGTCGCCACCTCGGCAATCCGATCCGCCAGTCCGGCGAATCGGGTGTCGCCCTCCGGTTGCACGGCCTCCTGCAACGGGTTCAAATGTAGATACAGCGCGTCCGCGCCGACGACGTCAACGGCTTCCCGGCACTGTTCAAGGGTGAACCCGTGATTCAGTTGTACCGCGCCGAGATTGGAGAACAGCAGCGTATTCGGGGCCCATTCGCGCAAGGTGAAACTCGCGCGGGCCGAGGGATGCGTGAACATTACCCTTTGTGAGCCGACCCCCATCGCCACGCCGGTCGCTTCGGCCGCGCGCGCGAGGTTCTCGTTCACCGAACGGATCAAATCGTGTTCCCCGCCCGTCATGGAGGAGATCAGCAGCGGAAAACGCAGGCGCTTGCCCAGCAACGTCACCGAGGTGTCCACCTCGTCCAGGTTGATTTCCGGCAGGGCGCGATGCGTCAAATGCACCGCGTCGAAATAATATTTGCGCCGATCCGTGTCCCGATCGTTTTCAATGATGCGGATATGCTCAATCTTGCGTTCGCTGGTGGGGTCGTTCATCACCGTTCCAAGTTCAGATGCGCCTTCATCAATTCGCCCGGGTTCGTCTGCGCCGCCAGCAACGATAATTCGCCGCACCATACTACGGCGCCCGCGATTGCGGCCAGTCGCCGCGCATTTTCCCCGGGCGCACGCTCGTCCAGGCACCCCATGGCCTTCAGGTTTTCGCGCACGAAATCAAGGCCCTTACCGCTGCCGACCGTGCCGACAATAACGTTGGGCAACGTGACACTGAAATAAAGGTCTTCGCCGCGCAGTTCCGCGTGTGTAAAGCCCTGAGCGCCTTCGACGATGTTGGCCGCGTCCTGGCCGGTGGCCAGATAAAAGCCGAGCAGCATGTTTGCGAAATGCGCGTTGGCCGACCGTATGCCGCCCGCCAGCGTTGTCCCGATCCAATTCTTTTTCAGGTTCAATTCCGCCACCTTTTCCGGCGTGGTCTTCAACCAGCGTTCGCATGCGCGTCGCGGTACCGTGCATTCGACCACGACATATTTGCCGCGACCGAGTATTCCGTTGACGGCCGACGGCTTTTTATCCGTGCAGTAGTTTCCGGAAATGGAGCCGTAGGAGAGATCGGGGTACTCCTTGAGCAGCCAGTTGATCAAATGGTCCGCCGCCGCAGTGACCATGTTATGGCCGGCGGCGTCGCCGGTTGTCAGTTCAAAGCGCAGGTACAACAGATTTCCGACGACTTGCGTGTGCACATCCGTAAAACGCGCGAATCGGCTCGTTTCCTCAACGACGGCGGCCAATGCTTCCCGGCGCGCGGGCAGGGCTTGCGCGATGTCCGCCGCCCGCGCGACATCGGGCGCCTGTAGAAGTACGGAACGGGTCATGCGTTCGTCCACAATGACGACGCTCAACCCGCCGGCCGCCGCTGATACGCGTGCGCCGCGATTCGTGGAGGGCCAGAGCGGCGCCTCGTACGTGGCCAGCGGCGCCATGATATCGCCCGCCACTTCCGGCCCGATCAACTTGATCGGCCCGACGTGCTGCATCGGAATGTGGGCGTGGGCTTCTGGTGTTTCCTTGCTCATGCTGGTTAAGAGTAAGAAGTAAGATGTCAGAAGTTAGAAGTCAAAGTCATATCGAGCGCCAATTACTGTCGGTCCTTCAGGAGCACAGCCCCGCCCGCCTCGCTTCAGGGTCGGCGATATCTCATGCGGGCTGGAGGAGGGCCGAG
>SLGY01000174.1 GCA_007136425.1 Kiritimatiellia bacterium | reverse complement strand
TAGCCGCCGCTCTTCTGGGGCTGGCTTCGGACTTCGTGCTTCGGATTTGATTCGGGCTTGGGTCTTTCGTCATTCGTCATTGATGGACAATGCGTTGCGTGTATACACGAATCAGCCCTGGGACGCGCGCTTGTACGGGGCGCCGGTTTTCGTGTACGGTCGGGGGGAAATGCGGAGAGCCACGCAATGAAGTTATTGTTTGTCGGAGATATTGTCGGGAGCCCGGGCCGCCAGGCGTTTGCCCGTTTTGCTACGCGCTACAAAACGGCGAAGAAAGCGGATATCATCATCGCCAACGCCGAGAACGCGGCGGCGGGTCGCGGCATCACGCCCCCCCTCGCGGAGGAACTCTTTGCCGCGGGCGCCGACGCCTTGACGTTGGGCGACCATACATGGGATCAGAAGGAATTGATCCCGTACCTGGATCGCGAACCACGCATCATCCGGCCCGCTAACTTCCCGCCCGGCTGTCCCGGACACGGCCATACGCTTATCGACACCGATCACGGTCCGTTACTGGTCATGAACCTGATCGGGCGCGTCTTCATGCCGGCCCAGGACTGTCCGCTACGGACGGCGGACGATGTGCTTAAACGCCAGGGAGATCGCACCCGGCTCATTTTCGTGGATATGCATTGCGAGGCCACTTCGGAAAAGATCATTACCGGCCGCTATTTGGACGGTCGCATCAGCGCCTATGCCGGCACACACACACACGTGCAAACGGCGGATGAATGTATCCTGCCCCACGGAACCGGGTACATCACCGATGCGGGCATGACCGGCCCGAAGGATTCCGTGCTCGGCCGCGAAATAGAGCCCGTACTGCATCGTTTACTGACCGGCATGCCGTCCAAGTTCGACATTGCCAAAGAGGACGTGCGCATGGAAGGCGTGCTGTTCGATATCGACCCTCAAAACGGACGCACGCGAAAGATCAAACGAATTTCCGAGCATATGGAATGAGCCCTGCTCCGTCACCCACCCGCAAGGTCTACGGCGTCGGAGAACTGACGCACAAGATCAAATCGATCCTCGAAGAGGGCATCGGCTCGGTATGGTTGGAAGGCGAGATTTCCAACTTGAGCCGGCCCGCGTCCGGGCACTTGTATTTTACGCTCAAAGATGACCGGGCACAGATCCGGGCGGCGCTCTTTCGAGGCCGGCAACGCGATATGCCCTTTGACCCGGCAGACGGTTTGAAGGTCCGCGTGTACGGGCAAATCACCGTCTACGAGCGTAGCGGACAATATCAGGTCATCGTACAAACGATCGAGGAAGCGGGCAAAGGCAGTCTGCAAGCGGCCTTCGAGGCCTTGAAAAAGAAACTCGAAGCCGAAGGACTGTTTGACCCCGCGCGTAAGAGACCGTTACCCCGTTTACCGCAATGTATCGGCATCGTTACTTCGCCGACCGGCGCCGCGATCCGCGACATGCTGAACATTCTCCTGCGACGGTTTCCGAACCTGCACATTGTCATCGCTCCGGTCCGCGTACAGGGCGAAGGCGCCGCGGACGAAATCGCCGAGGCGATCGATCGCTTCAATGCCTGGGGCAACGCGGACGTCTTGATCGTCGGGCGTGGGGGCGGCAGCCTGGAAGACTTGTGGGCGTTTAATGAAGAGGTCGTGGCGCGCGCCGTGGCGCGGTCGAAGCGGCCCGTGATTTCGGCGGTCGGCCATGAAATCGATTTTTCCATTTGTGATTTTGCGGCGGACCTGCGCGCGCCGACGCCGTCGGCCGCGGCGGAGCTGGTGATCGGTCGCAAACAGGATTTTGAAGAGCAATTGGCGCATACGGCACGGCGATTGGCGCGCGCGCTGGACGGTTTCCGTCTGACACTGAAGAATCGTTTTCTGACATGCAGCCGGAGCTGGGTCTTCCGCGAACCGGACAATCTTGTCAGACAGTATCGTCAACGCATTGAGAGCCTTAAACGGGATATGGCCAACGCCTTGCGCGGGGCGGCGCGCGAACGCCAGCAACGCATAGACGAAGCGGGCGTCGCGGCGAAGCACCTGATCCAGGTACGCCGCCAGGAAGCGCGCAACCGGGTGGACCGCTTGGCGAGTCAGCTTCGCCTGCTCGGACCGCACGCGGTACTGGAACGCGGGTACAGCATCACCCGCGCGGCGGACGGCGCCATTCTACGCGACGCCGCGCAGATACCCGAGGGCGAGCGCATCAACACGCTACTGGCGCAGGGCACAGTGGAATCTATCGTAGACCGCATCACCACGGAGAAACATCATGGCAACGAAAACGACACCCGACAAACAACCCGTCCCGTTTGAAGAATCGCTGGCCCGGCTGGAAACAATCGTCAAGGAAATGGAGTCGGGCAAGCTGTCGCTGGACCAGATGATGGCCCATTTCGAGGAGGGATCGGCGCTGGTCAAACAATGCGGGGACAAGCTGAACGAAGTCGAAAAGAAAATCGACGTGCTCATCAAGAAAGGCGACGAACTCACTACGGAATCCTTCGACGACGCGCGGACCGGAATGTAAGCGGGCAAAAAACCAAAGAGGGAACCGCAGTCTGCGGGCACGGATGCATCCCATCGGGGAAACCATGATTCTTGAGGTTGCGTGCACGATCGGCCGGCCTGGTTCGTTATACGGGGCGAGAGACGAACCAGCAAAGAAAGGAAGGAGCACATCATGAAGACGTTCATCAAAAGCACGACGATCATAGCACTTACCCTGTTGGTGGCAGGGGCGACCTACGGACAACGCGGTCGCGGCGAAACGGAAGGGCTGGCGCGACAAGGTGTTCAGCCTGATATGGTACGGATCGAGGGCACGTTGGACCGTATTGAAACGGGTCCCTGTCCGCGAACGACCGGGCGCGCCTATGTGGGCACACATTTGTTCATCGAGAAGGAAGACGGACGGATGATCAACCTGCACGTCGGTTCTGCGGACGCAGTAAAGCCCTTCGTGGACAAGCTCGAAACCGGACGCCCCATCGAGGTCACGGCCTTTCGGACGGATCTGTTGGAGGAGGATCATTATGTGGCCAAGGAAATCACGTTCGGGGAAGAAACCCTGGAGGTACGGGCGGATGACTTGAGCCCGTTTTGGTCACGACAACGGGGCGATCGGCGTCAACAACGCGAACTGCGCCCTGGCGGGCGCGGTGACCGGCGCGGCGATGCACAACGCGGGGGCGAGCGGAGTCAGGACCGTCGCCGCGACACCCGACGCTGATCCCATGAGATTGTCCGGCCCTTCTTGACAACGACGGCGCCGCACAATATGGTGCACGACATGAAGATGAGACGATCCATGACAGGAACCAACCCTCTCGGCCTTAGCGGCGCCGGGGCGCTAGCGCTCCGGCTAGACGGCGTTTTGCGCCCTGCGATGGCCGGGAGTCATCTCATCTAACGCTCCCTCAAACCCGGTTTCGGCTAACCCATCGCAGTGTGCGATGGGTTTTTTATTATTGTGACCGTATCGAAAGAAAAGTACATAGAATCAACGAATTGAGAAAAATCATGAAAAAGAATCCGAAAAACCGAGTAGTGATCTTCGACACGACCCTGCGCGACGGCGAACAATGTCCCGGCGCGAGCATGGGGTTGCGTGAAAAGCTGGAAGTGGCGCGGCAATTGGCGCGTTTAAAGGTGGACATTATCGAGGCGGGCTTTCCAATTGCGTCGCCCGGCGATTTTGAAGCCGTACGCGCCGTCGCCGAAGAGGTGCGCGGTCCGATTATCGCGGGACTGGCACGCTGCCTGGAGAAAGACATCGTGCGCGCCGCCGAATCCGTCGAGCCCGCCGGGGAGCGCGGCCGTATTCACGTGTTTCTGGCCACGTCGGCGATTCATCGTCAATACAAGTTACGCAAAGCGAAGGAAGAAATTGTCAAACAGGCCGCCGCCGGCGTCCGAATGGCTAAGCACTATGTGGACGATGTGCAATTCAGCCCGGAGGACGCCTCCCGCACCGAGCCGGAGTTTCTGGCGGAAGTCTGCCGCGCCGCCATCGCCGAGGGCGCCACAACGATCAACATTCCGGACACCGTCGGTTATGCCGTACCCGATGAATTCGGCGCCTTGATCGGCTATTTGCAGGAACACGTGGAAGGCATTGATGACGTGACCGTTCACGTGCATTGCCACAATGATCTGGGTTTGGCGGTCGCCAATTCGCTGGCGGCGGTCAAGAACGGGGCCCGGGGCATCGAATGCACGATCAACGGTCTGGGCGAACGGGCCGGCAACTGTTCTTTGGAAGAAGTGGTCATGGCCATGCGTACCCGGCGCGATTTCTATGCCTTGTCCACAGGCATCAAGACCCGGGAAATCTTCCGGGCCAGCCGGCTGGTCAGTCAATTGACCGGTATGGTCGTGCAACGGAACAAGGCAATTGTGGGCGCTAACGCGTTTGCACACGAATCCGGCATCCATCAGGACGGCATGCTGAAGGAGCGGACCACCTACGAGATCATGCAGCCGGAAGATGTCGGGATTTCCGGAACGGAATTGGTGCTGGGAAAACATTCGGGACATCATGCTTTTTCGAATCACCTGCATAAGCTGGGCTTCCGGCTGAATCCCGAGGAACTGTCCAAGGCCTACGATTCCTTCATCGCCCTTGCGGATAAGAAGAAGACGATCTATGACGACGACCTGGTCGCTTTGATTCAGCAACAGATGACGGAAGCGCCGCCGATTTACACGTTACAATATCTGCACGTGTCCACCGGCTCGGAAACCGTGCCGACCGCCACCGTGCGGCTGCAACGCAATGAGGAAGTCTTTCAGGACGCTGCTTGCGGGGACGGCCCCGTCGACGCGGCCTTGAAAACCATCGACCGCATCTGCTCCATGCGGGGGCGGCTGCTGGATTTCACCTTGCAGGCCATCACGAAAGGCCAGGACGCAATGGGAGAAGTCAGTGTGCGCGTCGATTTCGGCGATCATGTGGTCAACGGGAAAGCGTCCAGTACGGACATTGTAGAGGCCGCTGCGAAGGCCTACTTGAATTGTATTAATCGGCATCTGGCGGATCAGGGCATGACGCCGTCGCCGCAGAAGACCCGGACGCGAAAGAAAAAGGCCCCCGCCAAAAAATAGGTCGGCGGGATGCCGTGCCGGGAAAAGGAACTCTGATATGCATAGCGTGAGCGGACATACGAAACCCTTTGCGGTGCTCGGCCATCCGATCGGACATTCGCTGTCGCCGGTGATGCACAACGCGTCGTTTGAAGCGTTGGGGCTTGACGCGATTTATCTGGCGTTTGACGTGCATCCGGACCGATTGATGCCCGTCCTTTCCGCGATGCGGGATATGGGTTTTCAGGGGGTAAATCTGACCGTACCGCTCAAGGAAGTGGCCTGCTCCGAGCTGCCGTCACTGGACGCGTCCGCCCGTCTGCTCGGCGCGGTAAACACCGTGGTGTTTGCAGACGACGGTCTGGTCGGGCACAACACCGACGGATTCGGTTTTCTCAAGGCCATGGAGGAATCTTTCGGCCCCTCCATAGCGGGGGAATCCGTCTTTGTGCTTGGTACCGGCGGCGCCGGCCGTGCGGTGGCGTTGGTCTGCGCGCAACACGGCGCGGATCGGATCGCATTATCGGATGTGGACGAATCGCGCGCAGAACGGGTAGCGACGGAAATTCGCGCGGCCTATCCGGCGGTAACCCTTCATGTCGCCTCTCCCGACGACCAAATCGACGCGTGCCGGACGGCGAACGTGGTGGTTCAATCGACACCCGTGGGCATGAAGGAGGCCGACGCATCCCTGTTGGGGCCGGACGCGTTTTGTACCGGCCAAAAGGTATTTGACCTCATCTACATGTACCCCGAAACCGCCTTCCTGCGCACCGCGCGCGAGGCGGGCGCTGACACGGCCAACGGTCTCGGGATGCTGCTCCATCAGGGCGCGCGGGCGTTCACGCTTTGGACGGGGAAAGAACCTTCCATAACCGGCATGCGCTCCGCGCTGGAGAAGGCGGTATACGGGAAATGAGTGCCCTGCCCCCGGAGTTGCACTTGTATTTCTCCCTGCTTGCCGTTTTCGGCGGCGCGTGTGTAGGCAGCTTCTTGAACGTCTGCATCCATCGTATTCCTCGCGACGAATCGCTGATCCGACCGCGTTCCCGTTGTCCGCATTGCGACGCGATGATCGCCTGGTACGATAACATCCCGATATTGAGCTATATCCTTTTACGGGGCCGATGTCGTCAATGTCGCGGCCCCATCTCCCCGCGCTATGCCTTTGTAGAAGCGTTGACCGCCTTTCTCTTCGCCGCGCTCTGGCTCAAATACGGGTGGTCGCCGCTTACGCTCGTCTACATGCTGGTGACCGGCGGTTTGATTGTGGCGACGTTCGTGGATTTGGAACACATGATCATTCCGGACCGCATCAGTCTCGGCGGCATACTGGCCGGGGTCGCGCTCAGCACCGCGCTACCGGCGTTGCACGGCGAGGCGCAGCCCCTTGACGGACTCCTTTCGTCTGCCATCGGCCTGCTCACCGGGGCGGGCGCCTTATGGCTAGTGGCCGTGCTCGGCAAGTTCGCGTTCAAGAAGGACGCCATGGGTTTCGGCGACGTGAAACTGCTCGGGGCCATCGGCGCGTTCATGGGCTGGCAGGGCGTCTTGTTCACCATCATGCTTTCGTCGCTGGCCGGGTCGCTTGTGGGCCTGCTCTTCATCTTGAGCGGGCGACACGAATGGCAGAGCCGGATCCCTTACGGCCCTTATCTTGCACTGGCCGCGGTGATCTGGATAATCTGGGGTATGGAATGGTGGGACGCGTATATCCGATGGATGTCAGGAGCCTGAACATGGCAAAGAATATTATTCTTGTAGGTTTCATGGGAACCGGGAAAAGCGCCACGGGGCGCATGGTGGCGAATCAATTGAACCGCGAGTTCGTGGACATGGATGCGGTGATTGAGGAACGGACGGGCAAGAAGATCAGCGCGATCTTCGCGGAGGAAGGCGAATCGCATTTCCGCGCACTTGAACGCGAACTGGTTCAGGAACTCAGCGCGCGCGAGGATCTGGTTATCGGAACGGGCGGCGGCGTTGTCCTGAATCCCGACAACATACGGGATTTCAACAAGACCGGCGTGGTGATCTGTCTGCACGCCGATCCGGACACCATTCTGGAGCGGGTGGCAAAAGACACGCACCGCCCCCTGTTGGAGGGCGACGACGACAAGATCAAGGCCATCAAGGAATTGCTGGCCAAACGCGAGGAACTATACCGGGCCATCCCGCTGCAGATCGAGACGTCCCATCACACGGCGGCCGAGACGGCCCAGGAAGTGGTGGCGCTGTATCTCGGACAAACGCAGTTTTAATACCAGTTTCCGATACTTTTCAGTCTATTCTCAGAGGACGCGACGGAGCGCGTCCCTCCAAAGTGATGCTACAACGCATTGTGTTGTGACACATTAACTGGAGGGGCAACCGCCGGAGGCTGTCTCAAAACCAACTTGAAGACGCCGGGGACAGAGCCCCGACCTACAAGTTCTGGTGGTTGTAGGCCGACCCTCTGCGGTCGGCGGGCTTGCTTATGAAGTTTTGAGACAGCCTCGCCGTGTTGCCCAGAGAATGTACCGAAAAGATATAGCAACTGGTATAACAGTCCGCTGAACAGGCCCGAATCAGGACGGTGCGCTGCGCCCATTGAAAATGGGCGCTACGGAAGTCGGCATGGAGCGTTGATCTGGGTCGTGGGCGACCAGATTTAATAGACGGTTACGGCGAGGACAATGAGCAGCGCGCCGAGCGCAAGCAGGGCGCCGAAGATCGGCAGGCGTCGCACGCCCCCCATGGCCCACGATACGATGTGGCGGAACCGGTACGGGCTAAGCACGATGATGATGGCCCACACAATCCAACCATAGACAAGCACCGTCAGTACGAGGCGCCAATCGGATTCATGCCAGCGGGCGACATCAAGCACGGGACTGGCAAGCAACAGGAGCAAGCCGCCCAGCATACGCGGGGCCAGCAATTCATCCATAAACACGATCACCACAAGAAACGTGGCCGGCGCCAGCACATAAAGCAAGGGTTTCACCCACTCAAAACGGCCCAGCGGGGCATGGTAGATCATGATCGCAACCCAGATCACGTTGATCAGGGTCAACAGCAGGGCCGCCCTCCGGTTTCGCGGAAACGCGCCGAGCGCGCGGCGCGCAAATTCCGGCCGGAATACCCCGGCGCCGCCAAGGAGCAACAGGACGAGTCCCGCCACCAAACCTGCTGTTTGCAATGTAAACATAATCATCCTGCCGATCACGGCGTACCAAAAGCGCACACTCTACCCGCCCATCCCGCATTTGCAAAGATTTATGCGCAAAGCGCGGGGCGGTGTAGCACTCCACCATCTATCGCGGGGGCGCACAACATGCGAGAATTGCTGTCCGGAATGTTCTTGCTGTTCCGCAAACATCCCTTATAGTGCCCCTGCTAGCCAAAAGAAGAGGACTGCGTTAAGTAGGAGTATCATATGGGCGGCGCCCGTCGGCGACCGGCTCATGACGCTTGAACGTATCAGGCGCTTAGTCGTGGCCTTCATTGAGCAGTAGAAAGAGTAGTAGAACAGATGGGTACAAAGTTATATGTAGGCAACTTGTCCTACCAGACCACGGAAAACGACCTGCGCAGTCATTTCGAGCAAGTGGGCACGGTTCAATCCTGCGACCTTATTCTCGATAAATTCACGAGCAAATCCCGCGGATTCGGTTTTGTTGAAATGGGTTCCCAAGAGGAAGCGGACGCCGCCATTGCCGAGTTGAACGGCAAGGAATTTGACGGCCGCGCCCTCGTTATCAATGAAGCACGTCCCCGCGAAGAACGCGGACCGCGCGGCGGCGGTGGCGGCGGTGGCGGTGGCGGCTACGGCGGTTCTCGCGGCGGCGGTGGCGGTGGCGGCAAAGGCAGCCGGCGCGGCATCCGCAACGAAAAGCGCGGCGGCTACGGCGGCTGGTAAGATCGATTTAGATCCGACGCGATGAGGGGAGCGGGCTTGGTCATCACCGGCCCGCTCCTCGCTTTATGTGTTCATGTGCGCTGGAAAAGGAGACCCGCCCACGCACCATCGCCGTCCCGCACAATTTCCCGCGCGCCCAGACTGACTAAACTTTCCGCGACGGCGTCCGCCTCACTTTCGCGCACTCCGCTGACCACGAGATAGCGCGCGGCCGCCTCCCATAACACGGGAGCGGCATCGATCAACAGCGCGGCGTATAGATTCGCGCAGACCAGATCAAACGGCCCGGCCCCGCCCGCTCCTTCACCCATATCGGCTTTACGCCAGGATGTGACCCGGTCCACACCGTTCAACGCGGCATTTTCAGCCGACTGCGTCAGGCAGACCGGATCGTTGTCTGTCCCCAGCACGCGTTCCATACCGAGCAAGGCGCCGGCCACGGCCAGGATTCCGCTTCCGCAACCAACGTCCCACAGGGTCCGGCACGGGCCCGGCGGCGCAAGTTGATCGATTGTTTCAAGGCAAAAACGGGTGGTGAAATGATCGCCCGTACCGAAACTCAACCCGGGAACGATGCGCAGCGTGTGTCGCACGGTATCGGCCCCGGCCGACTCTTCCCACGCGGGACATATCAGCAACCGCTTCCCCACCGGCTGCGCCTTGAAATGCAATTGCCAGAACGCCTGCCAATCGCGACTATCGCATCGCCGCACGGCGATCCCCGCAACCGGAATTGTCGCGCGAATGCGTTCGGCAACCGGTTGGAGGGCCTCTTCCCGCTCGAAGTAGAGCTCCAACCAGGTATGCGCGCCACCGGGCCGATCGAGCTGGACCGGTTCGAGCTGAAATTGTTCGCGGATCCGCTCCGCAAGGAGTTCAGCTTCATCCGGGGCCACGGCCAACGTTAATACGTACCACGCCCTGCTGGGGATATCGTTATTCACTCGTCCCGTTCCAATACGCGCCACAAATCCCGCGGCAAGGTATCAACAACCCAGCGCGGTTCGCTGAGCGTGCCTTCAAGCCGCAATTGCAACAGGCGCGACACCGGATAGGTCACCAGGCGAAGCGCGTCCACCAGAAACCCGCGCCGTAACGGCTGGACCTGGACCTTGAAATCCAGCTCGTCGTCCAGATGATAGCGGCCCTCGCCCCGCAAACTCAACACGGAGCCCTCGATGCGAATGTCATCCGAACGGACCATGCGCTCGAGGATTTCGAAATCGGCGCGCGCATCGGTCTGGACGGCAAACCCCAGTCCGGGATAGATACGGCCCAACAATTGCGACAATCCGCCGAACAACGGGATCTGAAAGACTTCGCCCTTTCGTATACGTACCCGCCCCTCCCCGGTCAGCGATGCGCGCCAATCGTCCTCCGCGAGCCCTTCCACGTCGATCCTTCCGGACAAGCTCCCTTCCTGTAAATCCATCTCGGTTTGCCGTACGGCCCGCAGCAACTCGGAAAAGGACACATCCGCCACGCGCGCGTCAACCGTGTATCTCACCGGCTCCTCACCGACACCGTCCAGCTCCACAAACCCATCCAATTCCCCGCCGTAAATCCGCAGATGCAGATTGGACATGAGAATGCGGTCCCCTTTCGCGATCCAGTCCATCGAACAGTAATCCGCACTGATCCAACGCCACCCGACTTGCTCGGCTTCACCCGTAGCGATGTAATCCGTTTCCTTGTGAGCGCCATAGTCTATGCGACCACGCACATGCAGGTCCACGTCCCCCTCAAAGCGAAACGGCCTGAGTATGCGTTCCACCACGCCGCCACCCACGCGGGCGAGCGCCTTGGGATCCACTCCGCTGACGACATCCAAGTCGGTAATGCGCCGGTTGAAATCCTGTTCGTACCACCCGTCCAGCGTTCCCTCATCCCGTTTCACGTGTAACGGGTCCATCCGCATGACACGATTTGTCACGAGGAAGGTCGTGTCGAAGTCACGAATAATCGAACCGCGATAAAGAAAATTCGAACCGCGTATGTCGCCTTCAAAATGGAATCCGGGATCGGGCGGAATGGAACCGGAAAACACGACATCGACGCTGGGCAACGAGTCGTCAAAGGAAAGGGACCGGATGATTTCCCCGGCAATCCGCGAATATCCGGCCACCGGCAGCACCGCCCGGGGATCGAAGGAAGCGTTGACCTGCCCATGGTAGGAGCCCGCGGCGATATCGTATGCGGCTTCGCCCCGGGCCGTCCCCTGTTGCTCGTCCCGCCCGATGTCCGCCACAATATCATCGAACCGGATCCGTTCTTCTTCGCGCCGAACCTCCGCCCGGATCGATTCCAACCAGACGCCGTGCGCGTCCAGTTGTTCGGCCTCGAACCAACCATGTATTTGCCGGCCGAACTCCGCTAACGGCGCCCGCACAAACGTCAACTCCGCCTCCGTCGGGCCGAAGGGATGTACGCGCGCGCTTTCCATATGCGCGCGCACCTCCGCGGGCATGAGATTGCGCCAGTAGACCGGTGACAAGTTGCTGTAGATCCGCGCCTCGGCCGTGCGATCCGCCAGGTCGAATTCGCCCTCCGCCTCGAAGCGTCGCTCTTCATGAAACACCTTGCACACAGGTACATGAAACCGCCTCCCCTCCATTCGCGCTTCCACACGCCAGCCGTCAAAAGGCAAACCGCGATAACGCGTCCCCGCCCCCTCCATGACAAGGGACAGCTCGTCCGCTTCAGGTTCCAACGGGTTGATGAAGAAGCTGAAATGCAGCTCGGGCGGGTCCTCAAAATGCAACGCGTTCGCGGTCTCCGCCACCTGCAACAACCATCCCGTCTGTTCATCCAGAAACGAGCGTAACCGATCGGCGGTCAGCAGTTCCACATCGGGTTCGCGAACGGGATCGCGCATCGCAAATCCGTCGCCGCGAATATCTATCGTCTGAAACCGCGCGCCCAAACGATAAAGGCGTAATCCATCCTCCTCCAAACGGACATCCACTCGCACGACCTCCAGCGACAACACGTGCGGTGACTCGTCGTCAAGCAACGGACTCTCGGCGGGAATCCGCAACACGCCGTCACGAATCCGAAGACGGCGCATGCCGTGCTCTCCGGCGCCCCAACGTAGCGGGTCGAATCCTATTACAACGGCGGCCGCCTCTACGACGGGATACCGGTCCGCATCGTCCAGGAACAGGTGAAATTTATCCGCTACAATCCCCTTGAACGGGTTGAGCCGCAACCGGTCCAGCCGCACCTCATACCCCAGCTCGGCGAACTCCGCCCGCACCCTTTCGGTTACCGTCTCCGGGAAACCGCCAACATACAAGTACCCGAACCCGGCGCACGCCAGCACCAACAGGAAAAGGGAAAGGCGGCACGCCCATCGACCACGGCTCGACGCACGGGAACGAGTCCGCGTCTTACCGCGCGACGGGAACGTACTGAAGCTCTTACCCATAAGTCGATCGGGCCCGAACCCGTTTACGATGCATCATTCCCTTCGTCCGGAATCCGATCCGGCTCGTCCGGAATCGGCGCCGGAGCTTCTTCAAAAAGGTCGCGCATCAGCCGTGCGGAATCCGTCGCGTCCAAAAGGAAGACCACATCGTGACCGAGTGTGCGCGCGTATGCACGGCCATCGCCGCGCACGTCGCCCAGCATCAAAACACGCCGCAACCCCGCGGCCCCCGTCAAGTCAAGCGACCAGGTCACGCGGGGTTCGTCCAAGCCGTAGGGCGCCCAATCGGCGGGGGCGTCGACAACAAATTCATCCGCCTTCAGATCGGTCAAGGTCTCCAAGGCGGCGGCCAGCACCGCATTGGAAAGCGCCGCGTCCTCCGGCATCGCAGACGATGGAACAAATCGATCCGTGCTGTTGCGGACCACCACACGGTCCATTCCGTCAATCGTCTGGCTCACACGGCTGATGGATTCCTTGTCCAGGCGAATCATTTCCCGATGCCGATAATACAAGGGATTCACCGGCGTCCCCAACTCGATCGGAGCGGTGATTTCGTACAGAAACGGTTCGTTCACTTTCTTGACAAGCAGCCGCCCGTCTTCCGCTGGAATGTCGCTGATCCATACGGTCACCGACTGCACGGGCGCCTGCCCGCCGTGCGGAAGCGTGTGTGGCGCGGGGCGGGTCTGGAAGGTAATACGTAACGCGTCCTCGGTAAATCCCAGGGTCTCCAAGTCCGCTTCCGGCTCGTCCATAAAACGGGTTATACGCGCATCACTCCACGCTTCCAGCAGTTCCTTGACGCGCGCCGAATCGGCCTTCCAGTGTTTCGGCGAACGAATCGCCCATACGGCGTTGGTCGTTCGCTCCAAGTGCAACACCTCTTCGCCCCGCTCCACCATGACCGACGCCATCTCCTGCGGCGAAATCCGGAATAGCGCACGATCGCGAAGGTCGTTGGGTCGTATACGCACCTCTTCGAGCGTTTGCCGCGACACCGCGAATACCGATTGCCCGTCTTGACGCCTTGCGTAAACCCGCCCGTTCTGCTGATCCCGCTCCGCACCCAGCAACACCGTCTGACCCGCTTCCTGTCCCTCCGTATAGACCGTGACCTGAATAGCCTCGTCGTCGAGTCCGTATACCGTGGCGTCGGAAATACCGTCGGCGACAAATTCTTCGATACGCCATTCGAAGATGCGATCGACCAATTGCCGCACGGCGCCCCGCGACGCGGCCGCAGCAAGCGGTTGTTGCAGGCGCCAGGATCCGTCATCGGCTTTCATGAGCTGGAGGAATCCGTCCGCCCTTCGTACTTCCAATCGATACGTCCGTCGCGGACTGCCGTGAAACAAGACACGATCCCGCAATGCCAACACGGAATCCGGCAAAATATCCAGCAGTTGCGACGATACCGAATACAGGTCATCCTGCCCTTCCAACCTGACATAGACCGCTTCACCGACAGGCGCGCTGCGCCCGATCAACAAGACGCGTCGGCCATGTTCGTCTTCCCACTCGATACGGGCGTCAGGCCGTTCAAGGCCGAAATCCCTCAGCGAGAGTCCCAGCTCACGCCGATCGCGCTGGGTGATAATTTCCGTGTGCGCAAGCGTACTCAACGTGCTCAGTATGCGATCGATTTCTCCGGCATCGGCGCGGGCATTGACGGGTTGTATCAACCGCCACACGCCATCATCGGCGATTCGACAATGAATCCGTTTGTCGCCCGTATCGAATACCAATTCCCGTACGCGCTCGGGGTGCACCTGAAGCAAGCGGGCGACCTCACGATGACGGCGTTCGGTCACCTCCTCGCGACCCTCCAAATACCAGAGCGCACCGGCGGCCAACAAGACGGCCAGCAACAAGGTCAACGTGGTCTTCAAGTGCATGGGTTCACCGTCTCCTCCGCCAGCAGACCACGAAACCGAGTACGCCCGCTGCGGCCGGCATCCCGACCACGGCCAGCCAGAACAATTGCCGGATCTGATTTCGGTCCAGCACCAGCCGCACCTGTTCCAGCGGTCTGGGCGCCACGCCCATCAGTTCTTCGCGATCCAGCAACCAGTTCAAGGCGCTCATGAAAAAGTCTTCGTCGCCGCCGGTCAGTCCGCCGTTGGAAACGAAGCCGGAATCGCCGAAAACCACCAGGCGGGATGACCGGATCTGCACGTCAATCCCGGGTACGGGCCCGCGCTCCACCGCTACCGCCACAGAGATCGGTCCCGGCCGGTCGATTGCCGGATCAAAATGAAGCGGCGTTTGATCCGGATCCCGTTCCGCCCAACCGGATTCCGACGTGGACGCCAGCGTCGTCACATGCGGACGGTCCGCCTGATCCGACGACGAGGCGACCTGCCTTGTCATCGGCTCCACGGACCGGGGCATATAGAAGACGGACGTAACTCCATGAATCCGCTCGGTAATCGGATGGAATCCGTATTCGGACACAAACAATTCGCGTCCCGTCAGGGTATGTTCCGGATCGATCACCACGTCGTCGCCCAGCGACACACCCCAGCGGGACAGCACCGTTTCCAGGCCCGTACGGGTCATGGAATCAATCAGCATCATGACGCGCCCGCTGCGTTCCAGATAGGCATGAATCAAGTCCAATTCCGGCTGGGAGATGCGCCGGTTCGGTCCGGCGACGATCAGGGCGTCGGCGTCCTCCGGGACCCGCGGCGTCTCGCCGAACACCAACACGTCCAGTTCCACGTTGTCCTGGCGCATGCGGCCGGCGATCGATGAATAGCCCACGAACGGATCGAAGTTATCAATGCGCCGCTCGCCGTGTCCTGACAGGAAATAGACTTTAGGCATGCGCGCCCGGGTAACGCCATGAATGGCGGAGGACATGGCCTGCTCCCCCTTGAAGAGCGCGCGCGCCGGGCCCATGCCTTCCCGGATCCCCCGAAAATCGAACTCGGCGAGGTCCTCAGCGCGGACAATGCGGTACCGCCCTTCGCTATGCACAATGAGGACATTCGGTTCCGTCCCTTCGAAACGGTGCGCCAATTCCTCCGCGCGCGCCAGGTTTCGATCGGGATCGACATACTCCACCCGCAACAGCGGGCTGTGATACATGTATTCCCTTAACAACCCTTCCACGTCATGAAAGGTCTCTTCGCCTCGCTGAAAGAACACGACCACATCCACCGGATCGGTCAATGATCGCAGCAACGTCAGGGTTTTCTCGGAAAGGGTATACAACCCCGCGCGGCTGAGGTCCGTGCGCAGATAATAGCGGGCGGACAAACCGTTCAACAAGCCGGTCAGCATAACCGCCAGCACCAGCGCCATCGCCACATTCACGCCTACGGCGAAACGCCAACGGCGGCGGCGGCGGATACTCTTTCGGGCTGACGTGTGCGTGTCCATTCGTCGTTTCCGTCAGGCTTTCCAATATCGTGATTCGATGACCTTGACCGTGCAGAACAACATCAACAGGGTCCCTGTAAGATAAAAGACCAACGGGCGCGTGTCCACGACCCCGCGCGAAAACTCCATCATATGCATGACCGAGGACACATAGCGGCCGGCTTCCTGTATCCAGGGCGTGCGCGCGAAATAGGGTATGAAACCGGCAAAAAACATCGCGCACAGGACGGAAAAACAAACCATCGCCGCAACCATCTGGTTACGCGTAATCGCGGACGTAAAGAGACCGACGGAGATATAGAACGCACCCACCAGCCCCACGCCGATGTAGGTGGCCGTCATGCTGCCCCAATCGATCGGCGCGGTTTCCGGACTGAAACGGGCCAACAGCACGGCATACACGGTCGTCGGCGCCCAAAGGATGATGTAAAACGCAAGCGCGGCAAGGTACTTCGCCCACACGATCTTCACGTCGCTGACCGGCGCGGTCAACAACGTCTCGATCGTGCCCGTCTTCTTTTCCTCGGCAAAAAGGCGCATCGTCAACACCGGTGCCACCAGCAACAGCGCCAGCCAGAAGAAGAGGCTTTCGCCCAGCAACACCCGCATCACGCCGGAACTCGAGGGCCCTTGAACAAGCAGGGTGATCAAGGTCCAGAAACTGAGCCCCATCACAATCAGAAAGAATACCAGCACCACATAGGCGATCGGCGAAAGGAAATAGGCCGACATCTCGCGACGCCACAAAGTCAACAGCATTCTCATGATTCGGGCCTCCTGTCGGCCGCACCGTCACCCAATGTGAGCCCCAGATAAACATCTTCCAAGCTCCGATTGGCGAGCGACAGTTCGCGCAACCCCCAACCGTTGCGCACGACCAACTCGAACACATTCGGGCGCAAATCCACTTCCCGCGCGGACTCAATCAGGCACTCGTTCCACGGCTCGTTGCGTCGGATGTCCACGCGCTGCACATGAGGCAACACGTTGAGCTTCTTCTCCACGTCGGCGGCGGGCCCTTTAATGTGCGCCCGCACGCGATTACCGCCGCCCAGGGTTTCCTTCAGCCGGTCGGGCGTATCGGACGCTACGATACGGCCCTGCTGGATAATCAACACGCGATCACAGGTCTTTTCCACTTCCGACAGGAAATGCGAACACAGCAGAATGGTATGATGCGGCGCCAGTTCCCCGATCAGGTTGCGAACTTGCCGGTTCTGGTTCGGGTCCAACCCCAACGTCGGTTCGTCCAGGATCAGCAGATCCGGATCGTGGACCAACGCATCCGCCAAGCCCACCCGCTGACGGAACCCGCGAGAAAGGCGGCCGATCACTTCCCGCCCCATCTGATGCAGGCCACACCGTTCCTTGACCCCCGCTACCGCGGAACGCAAGCGCCGCGCCGGCACCCGTTTGATGCGCGCGCGGTACCGCAGATATTCGTCAACGCGCATCTCCGAATACAGCGGCGCGGTCTCGGGCAGATACCCGATCCGCCGCCGGACGTCGAGCGATTGCGTGACCACGTCGTAACCGGCCACCAGAACCCGGCCGCCCGTAGCCGCGACGTACCCGGCCAAAATACGCATGGTCGTCGTCTTGCCCGCACCGTTCGGGCCGAGAAATCCCACCACCTCGCCGCGTTCCACCTCGAAAGAGACATCGTCAACGGCCGCCACGCCGCGATACCGTTTCGTTAAATGTGATACTGAAATCATGCCGTATTTTGTTCCATTCCCATGGCCGGACCACGACGCGGCGAAAAAAATCCCTTTGCCCTGCCCGCGCCGAAAGAATACCCTGTACTTCGGGATATGCGGACTGCCCTGACCCAACTATTATGAACCGCTTCCCCGGAGTCAAGCTATGGCCTCAACGGGATCGCAAAACCCCGGGATGATGTCCGGCAACTACCTCTCGGACTACGAGATTTCCGCGTTTCCAAGAGCGCCGCTGTATCAAGAACTGCACAAAACGCCGCCGCCGGCCGTGCGCGAGGCGGCGACGCGACGTAAAGCCTTCCCCTACTCGGAACGACATCTCCACTGCGCATGGTTTGATCCCGGCCTGCGTCCGGTCGCCCTGCGAACCCATACCGGGGAAACGGTCACCGTGGAACATCCCGGCACCTGGAACCAAGAGGCCGGCCCCGATTTTCTCGGCGGGGTCCTGCGAATCGGGCCGCACGAACGACGCCTGGCCGGCGATGTCGAGATTCATATCCATCCGTCCGACTGGAAAGCCCACGGGCACGACGCCGATCCGCGTTACCGGGATGTCCGTTTTCATGTCACCTATTTCCCCGGCAGCGCGCACGACATCGATCGACTCCCCGGCACCGTGCACATTGCCTTGAAGGACGCGCTCGCCGCCTGTCCGGGCTTCTCCTTTGAACATATTGATCCCAGCGCGTACCCGTATGCGGCACGGGCGGATATGCCGCCGTGTTCCACGGAATTCCAAACATACGACGTCGATGCGCGCATCGACGTCTTGCAAGCGGCGGGCGAAGCGCGATTGCGTCGCAAAGCCGAGCGCATGACCGACCTGATCCGGGACAAGGGAATGGAACAAGCCCTCTACGAAGAGCTCATGGCGGCCCTCGGCTATAAACACAATAAGTCCGCCTTCCGCCATCTGGCCGCGGCCCTGCCGCTGGAAGAGCTGCGACGCATCGCGGAAGGCGACGCGCACACGGCTTATGCGCTGTTGATGGGAGCAGCCGGCCTGCTGCCCGAACAACGATCCAAACGATGGTCCGACGAAACCGCGCGCTGTATACGTTCGCTCTGGGATGTGTGGTGGCGATATCGCCATGCGTACGGCGACCACGCGACGCGCTGCGCGTGGCGGCTCGACGGCATTCGTCCGGCCAACCATCCCGCACGGCGCCTGATGGCCGCCGCTCAACTTGTGACCGGCCGACACACGCCGGTCGAGACCATTCGACGCCGGGCCGACGATGAATCAGCGCACTGGACGGACCAGATCATCGCCTATTTCCACGAGCTGTACGATCCGTATATGAGCCATCACCTGGGTTTTAACAGTACGCGCCGCGCGGCGCCGGTCGCATTGATCGGCCGCATGCGGGCCGCGTCCATGCTCACCAACGTGATCATCCCCTTTCTGGCGGCCACGGGCGTCCCCGCCGCGCGGATCACGGCGGCTCTCGACCGCTTACCGGTCGAACCCGACAACGGCATTATCAAGCAAACGGCCTTCTACCTGTTTGGCCGGGATCATGCGCCATCGCTCTACCGATCCGAGCTGGCCCGGCAAGGGCTCATTCAGATCTTTCAGGACTTCTGCCTGAACGATCGGTCGCGCTGCGCGCACTGTCGTTTTCCGCACGCGTTACGGGCGCACCGGAAAGGCGCCTGACCGCATCGGCTGGAAGAAACGGAACGGCACGGACAACACGCGATGCGGGAAGGCGTTCGGGATCATATTGGAGGCGAATCTTCCTTGCGCTCCTCAAACCGGTCGCAGGTGTCCGTGGCCTCTACTTCCTTTCGATGCACCCCGCACCATTGGGTAAAGGGATTGACGACATAATGCGCGCAATACCGGCATAGGCGACGTTGCTCGCCCTCATCGAACACCCGGGGCGCGGCCGGCCGGTCGGTTTCCGTGAAGAGCGTGGGCGAGGTCGTTGCCTTGTAAGGGACCTCCTCTTCCGATGCGAACACATGACCGCAGGCGGCGCATTGGAGGGTTTCTCCCGACTTCTTCAACCCCTCATACACCGGTCGCCGGACCAACAGGGATTCCTGGCCGCAGGCCGGACAGATGATTTCAACTGTCTTGCGTTCCATCATGAAACATTCCTCTTCCGTTTTTTGTACCCTATTCGACTTTGAATGTGTACTCTCTTTCCGTGTCGAAACTGTCGGGGAGATGATTTTTTGCATGAGAGACGAGCCTTTGCATTTCTTTTCGGGACTCACTCGGCGGCGATTGACCGGCCTCGCGTTGTGCTGGATTGCAGTGATCATGCTTTTTCTGACGCTGTACGTCACCGCACGGCGCGTGGTCATTGACGAGATTCGTCACCATGCGATGGGGGTGGCGATTGCGGTGGCGGCGGGAATCGACGCCGCCGATCTGGCCGCCATTCATACGCCGGACGACAAGGAGTTGGACGCGTTTCAACGCGTGCAGTCCTTCCTTGATCGGATTTCCATCAAGAATCCGGATGTAAAATACATCTATACCATGCGCCGTAGTCTGGATCCCGACGCCCCAATCACGGATTATGAGTTCATCGTCGACGAGAGTGCCCGCGACCGGGACGGGGACGGCATCATCTCCGAACACGAAATGAGCGAACCGCCCGGGGCGCCCTACGACGCCGCCCCGTGGCCGCAAATGGTCGAGGCATGGCACGGCCCGACCGCGGACGAGCAGATTCAGCCGGACCCGCCGTATCCGGACCTGATCTCCGGTTACGCGCCCATCAGGGATGAGCGTAATCAAACCGTAGCCATCGCCGGCGTCGATATCACGGCGGACACGGTGCGGGAGAAACTGCTTGCTATTCAAATCACGTTCTTCCTTGTAAGTCTGTTCATCATCATCCTCATCACGCTGGTCGTCACGCTCTACTACCAGCAGCATGCCGCCTTCGAACAGATCAAGCAACTGAGCGAAGAATTGGCGAGCCGCAACGACATGTTGCGCGCTTCCAACCGGGAACTCGCCGCGCACAACGAGCAAATCGAACGCGACCTTAAACTGGCACAAACGGTTCAACTCGGATTTCTGCCCACGGCCTTTCCTCGTCAGGACCGGCTCGTCTTCGATAAATTCTATCTCACCTCCGATATGCTGGGCGGCGACCTCTTCGACGTCTTCAGCCTGGACCATGATCGCGTGGCCATGTACATCGCCGACGTCTCCGGGCACGGGGTCAGCGCCGCGCTGATTTCCGGCCTGCTGAAGATGGCCGTCTCTTCCGTCAAGGAAAAGGGCGGATTTGCGCACGGCCATTTGCACGCCGATCTCTATGAACCCGACCGCGTCCTCTACGCGCTGAACGAGATGCTCGTAAAAGAAATACCGGAATTCGAGTTCATTACCATGATCTACGCCGTGCTCGACCTCTCCTCCGACACCTTCCGACTCGCCAATGCGGGCCATCCGTATCCGATCCGCTACAGCCTGCGCCGCAAAGAACTGGATCTCTGGAAATTGCCCAGCGGCCCGGCGCTCGGTTTTCTGGAGAACCAGGAATATCCCGTGAGAGAGATGAGCATGGAAGAAGGCGATCGCGTCATCTTCTATACCGACGGCTTGACCGAAGCCATGAACACGCAAAGCGAGGAATTCACCGAGGAACGCCTGCTCGAAATCGTGCGGCAGCACGGCGAGGAGTCCCCCATGGCGATCATCGACGCCGTTCGTCAGGCCGTCGATGTCCACCGGGATGGGGAACGTGTCAGCGACGATTTTTCCATGCTCATCGCGGAAATACGCTGACACTTCGTACCCGTTTCAGGCACATCTCCGTCAAGGCGCCCGGGCTGCCCCCACAATCCTTAGCGAATAATCGCCGGGGACCCGCCTGCGCAAAGCCTCTCCGGCGCGGCAGGCAGAGCCCCGGCCTACAACCACGGACCTTTGTAGGCCGGACCTCCGCGTCCGGCGGATTCACCCAATGGGGTCAGTTTGTCGGGTTCGCTAAAGATTATGCAGGGCTGATTCGTGTATACACGCAACTCATTGCCCATCAATGACGAATGACGAAAGACCCAAGCCCGAATCAAATCCGAAGCACGAATTCCGAAGCCAGCCCCAGAAGAGCGGCGGCTATCTGCTGAACCGATCATCGCATTGTGTTGCATGGCAGCATATTGCGCCGGCCATTGTAGCCATCTCGCTTTTCGGCATTCGGAATTCGAGCTTTTTTCGTGCTTGGGTCCTTGGGTGTTTCGTCATTCTTTCCAAGGGGTTACGCAAGTATACGAATATGCGCTGAAGATTATGGCTGCCTTGGTTTTCCGGGTGGACAAGAGGCGGGTACGCAGTGTAGCCTTATCGATGGCCGGAAGGGTCATGCCCGCACCGTCCGCGAAAGTGGGAAAGGTCCGACATTATGGGGAAAGATTCTTTTCAGATCACCACAAAGTCGGCGTCGAATCATCATGTGGTATCGCTTCGGGGCGTCCTGGACGTCGCAAGCGAGAGTGCCCTATCCGAGGCGCTGGAACCGTTGTGTCGGTCGGATGCCCCGCGCGTGCTGATAGACTGTAAGGAATTACGTTATGTGAACAGCGCCGTATTCGGGCTTTTCTTCTATTTTCATCGACAATGTGAATCGCGCGGGGGACAACTCGTACTATGTCGGTTACCCCCTAAAATAGAGAGTATTTTGAAACTACTCGGACTTACGCACGTACTTCATCTGCACGCCTCAGTGGAAGAGGCGTTGCACGATATGCCCACAGTCAACAGTCCAGGATAGAAGCATGTGTGCCGCCCTGCGCAGAACCCATTACGAGTTGATGCTTCCGGGAAATCCGAGTTCCCTGGCGATGATCCGCTGGGTCGTTACCCGATTGGCCACGGCCGCCGGCATGTCGTCGGAAGCGATCGACCAGGTGGAAGTGGCCGTGGACGAGGCCTGCACCAACGTCCTGGACCATGCGTACAGCGCCTGTAACCCCAAGCCCCCGTTACATATCCAAATCGACAGCAATGACGAACGCTTTGTGGTGGACATCATTGACCAAGGCAAGGCATTCGATGCCGAAACGTATACGGAACCGAAATTTCCCGATCACTGGCTGGAAGGCAATGAACGCGGCGTCGGAATGTATCTCATCCGGCAATTCATGGATGACGTACAATACGAATCGTTTCCGAACGTGGGAAACCGCATGCGCCTGATCAAACGAAGAGCGCCGACGGAAACGTCCGGATCGGCCGCGGAGCACTAGCGCGCATCTCTGACCAAGACGCCCCACGCCCATGGGGCCATCACGGGCGCGTGATGCGCAAGAGGGTCGCCGGTGCGCCCAGCGGTTCCACCGTGTAGCGTGTGACGGATGCCGGGATCAAACACGTACCGCCCGATACCAAATCCTGCGATCCGTTCTCTGCGCGAATGCGGACCGGCGCATCAGCGCAAAACAGCACCTGAAACGAACGTCCGTCATGCCCTGCCGGCCATGGTTCACGAATAAGCAGCCGTTCCATCCGAAAATGAGAACAGGTCAACACTTCCCATAATTCGTTTTTCTCAATCAGGCCCAAGCGGCGGGGACGCATCTTGACTCGGTCCTCGTCATGCCAGCGGATCACCTGCATCGCCTGGTCGATATGCAGATCCCGCGGCTTCCCGTCCGCTCCGACCCGGCCCCAATCATATAGTCGATACGTCGTATTGGAGTTTTGTTGCACTTCAAGCAGCAGACAGCCCGCTCCGATGGCGTGCACCCGCCCCCCCGGCATGAAAATTGCGTCGCCCGCTTGTACCGGCTCCACATGCAACAAGTCCTCTAGCGCGCCCTGTTCCATGGCGTCCCGGAACTTCACTTCATCGACGCCGGGCCGAACCCCCGCATACACGCGCGCAGAGGGGTCCGCCTCCAGCACATACCACATCTCCGTTTTCGCCTCACCACCGCAAGCGGCCGCACGCTCGTCATTGGGATGCACCTGTACGCTCAGCGTCTCCCGCGCATCGATGAGTTTTACCAGCAACGGAAACCGGGCTTCGTCCGAATCCGTACCCAGCAGGTCGCGACCATAGTCGCGGATCAAATCCGCCAGCGGCATCCCCTTCAAGGGGCCGTTGGCCACCACACTCATCCCTTCCGTTCGATCGGAGACCTCCCATGACTCCGCATAGACCCCTTCCGGCAAATCGCGATTGAAACGACGCGCAATCCGGTCACCGCCCCATACATACTGCTGATATACAGGCTCGAAAAACAGTGGATATAACGACTTCATAAACGCATGTTTATCGGGATCACGCCGACGAATCAACCCGCAAGTACGACGGATTGACCCCCGGCAAACCTTTCGGTACCGTTCCCGGCATGGTGAACACAACAATGAGGCGCAGGCGATGAAATATATTCTATTAGTGGGCGACGGCATGGGCGACTATCCCGTGGACGAGTTGGGCGGAAGGACGCCTCTCCAAGCCGCCCGTATTCCCGCCATGCGCCGCATTGCCGCGCGGGGCACACTGCATAACGTCCGCACGGTCCCGGCAGGACTGCCCCCGGGCAGTGACGTATGCAATATGGGCCTGTTAGGGTATAACGCCGCCGAGCAATATACCGGACGCGCCCCCATTGAAGCGGCCGGCGCCCGTATCCCCCTGTCCTCCGACGACGTCGCCTTTCGCTGCAATTTGGTCACCGTACGGGACGGCCGCATGATCGATTACTCGGCGGGCCACATAAGCAGTGAAGAAGGTGACCAAATAATCCGGGATGTGGCCCGGACATTGGGCGGCGAATCCCTTCGCTTTTATCCGGGTATTGGATACCGGCATCTCCTCCTCTGGCGGGACGGGCCGGCCGATATGACCACCCAACCGCCGCACGACATCGCCGAACAGGACATCGCCCCGCACCTGCCGTCAGGCGAACGGGAAGAAGAAGTACGCGAGTTGATGGATCGGTCCAAGGCCATCCTTGAAAAGCATCCGGTAAACGAAGCGCGCCGGGCTGCAGGCCGGGAACCCGCCACACAACTCTGGCTATGGGGACAGGGCCGCGCCCTGCGCTTACAGGATTTTCATGCGCTTTACGGCCTGACCGGCGGTGTGGTCACCGCCGTGGATCTCGTACGCGGACTCGGGCTACTGGCCGGCCTGACGGTGCCCGACATCGAGGGCGTCACCGGATTCATCGACACCAACTACGACGGCAAGGTCGACGCCGCACGGGAAATCATACGGACGTCCGACTTCGCCTACGTCCATGTTGAGGCCCCGGACGAATGCGGACATATGGGCGACGCAAAACTGAAGACACAGGCGATCGAAGACTTTGACAAACGGATCGTGGCGCCGCTCTGGGATCATATGGAAACGTGCGGAGAGCCGTACCGCCTCATCCTGGCCATGGATCATCGCACCCCCGTCGCCCTACGGGGACATACCAAGGATCCCGTACCCCTGGTCATCCTCGACGGCCCCGTCGGCACGGTCACGGAAGAAGCTCCTTTCGATGAAACGGTGCTCGACGACCTTCCGGAAGAGTGGTCCTACGAACTGATCCGTCAATCCCTGCGTTAATTTTCTCCCCTATCAGCCCGTTGAAAAACTCACGGCCACATAGTCCACGCCCTCACGGGCGCGGCTACATTGCAGTTTTCTTCGTAGCCGCCGCCGTGAGGCGGTGGATGGCACACCAACAAACGTTTTTCAACGGGCTGCTAACACATTACGCAGCCCGCGTCCGCAGATTCGTGGGGCACACGCACGCCCGTTTGGAAACCGTCAGGAACGTATTGCAAACGAGCACTGCGTGTGCGATGGTTGCAGGTTATGACTTACATTATCCCCAACAAATTACAGAGACGCGATTTTCTGCGCATATTGGGTGGAGCGGCGGCGTTTTCCGCCCTGCCCCGGCCTGTACGGGCCTCGGGCGCACCTCTTCATACCGTGTCCGTGTTACATACCACGGATCTCCACGGCCATATTCTGCCTACGTCCACCTATGAAGGGGTTGAGGATGTCGGTGGCATCGCCCGCTGCGCAACCCAAATCCATTTATGGAAGAAACGGAACCCGCATCACGTACTGATCGATGCCGGCGACGTCTATCAAGGCACGCAAGTCGGCTTGAGCACGCAGGGTCGCGTGATGATCGATACCTTCAATCACCTGAACTACGACGCATGGGTGATCGGCAATCATGAGTTCGATTGGGGCATGGACGCCGTAAACGGCGTATTGACGGCTTCCGCCATGCCGGCCTTATGCGCCAACAGCACCCTCGACGGCAAACCGGCGGGGGCCTTGGATGACCCCGCCCATCCCCTATCCCGCGTACAACCGTATATCGTCAAGAACGTGGGCGGCTTCAAGATCGGGGTGATCGGCGTAACGACGACCGGCATGCCCTACTGGTTTCATGAAAAGTTGTATCAGGGCTTTGAGTTTCTCGACCCGATCAAGCCCGTCCGGAATGCGCTGCGTGAATTGCGCGCCCAGGATGTCGACGCCGTCATTATTGCCGGACACATGGGTTTACGACGCGGCGGCGACGACTTTGCCAACCGGACCGAAAGCCTGACGAAGGAATTCCCCGAGGTGGCGGCCTTCATCGGCGGGCATACGCACCGGGACGTGCCGCATGAAACCGTAAATGGTATACCCTTCACGCAAGCCAATTATTTCGGCATCAACGCGGGCCGACTCGATATCACCTTCGACAAGGACACCCGTAAAATCAAATGGGTCCAACCGATGACCGAACTGATGGACGATAGCATCGCCCTTGATCCGGCCGTCTTGTCACTCACGCGCGACGACATCGATTACGCCCGGACCGTCACGTCCACGCCGGTGGGGACCCTGAAGGAAACCCTCAGCATCGACAATGATGTCGGGCGCCCGAGCGAGGTGGAGGAATTGATCGCCGCAGCCATCATGGAGGCGATGGAAGAGCGCGGAGTGGACGTGGGCGGGGTCATTCACGGCCTCATTTTTCCCGACGGCGACTTCCCGGCGGGCGACAAGACCATCGGGGACCTCTGGGATATCATGCCTTACGAGAACAAGGTGGTTACGGCGCGACTCGATCGAGAGGAGCTCGCGCTCATTTTGCACGAGATATTCAGCGGCTGGCGCCGCCTCAGCTTGATGGGCATGACAGCGGAGATCGAAGGACGCGGACAGGACTTGAAAATCAAGGACATTCATGGACGCGACGGCCAACCGCTGGAGGCCGGAAAACGGTACACCGTTGCATTCAATTCCTATGACGCCCAATCAGGCGGCCAAGGCTTCATGCAATTGCGCGATATCCTGCGCCGACCGGACAGCCGCATGAAACTGCACCCCGTACAAACCCGCGAAGCCCTGATCGATTACTTTACCGCACGGGAAGCCGTCACTCCCATATCACCCGCCCGACACGACACCGCCCGGGCGTACGCTGACCTGCTGACAGTTTAGGAGGACGGGGATTGCTGTTTGCTCGGTATAATCATCCACCGTCTAACGGGCGTGTTGATTTATTCGAAAATCGCGTGACGAAATCGGCACGCCGCAAGCGGCGGCCCTACAAAATGCTAGTTCGTGGGGCTGTAGGGCCGTCGCTTGCGACGCGCCGGGAATAAATCAACACACCGTAACGGCTTGCAGAAGGCATCGGTGAAGGATTCCGCCGGGCCTCCGTCACATTGACCTCATGCACAGGCGTGGTGCGGCTCCGCTTCCGGGACCGGGACAGAGACGAGGATGAATCGCGTTTACTGGCCGATCTGTCCGATGATCGAGATCAGCGGCAGGAACAGCGCGATGACGATCGTCCCGACGATCAGCGCGAGGAAGACGATAAGCAGCGGCTCGATGATGGACGTTAAACCGGCGACGGTGTTATCCACTTCGTCGTCGTAATTATCGGCGATTTTCATCAACATCTCCGGCAATTCGCCGGTTTCTTCGCCTACCTCCACCATGCTCACCACCATCGGCGGAAACACGCCGGATGCCTGGATGGGCGGCGCCATGTTTTCGCCTTCTTTCACGGCGTCGTGAATATCGTTGACCGCCCGCGCGATCACTTCGTTGCCGGACGTATCGCGCACAATGTTTAATGCCTGCAATACCGGCACGCCGGACGTCATGAGCGTTCCCAGCGTACGCGTAAACCGCGCAATGGCCGTCTTGTTGAGCAAGGTGCCGAAAATCGGCATCCGCAGCTTCAACCAATCAATCATGTAACGGCCCGGACCGCTTTTGCCCGCGATTTTTATCAGAACCACCAGTACCACCAGCGCAAGAATGACGAACGGGGCGCGCTGAACAAAACCGCGACTGATATTCAAAACGATCTGCGTGAGGGCGGGCAAACCGCCTTCGCCCAATAAGTCATCAAAGATGGCCTCGAATTTCGGGATAATCACGATCATCAAGAACGTCAAAATACCAAGGGCCATAGCCAGCACGACGATGGGATAGACCATGGCGCTGACGACCTTGTTGCGAATGCGCTGCGCTTTCTCCATGAACTCGGCCAGTCGTTCAAGAACGACATCCATCACGCCGCCGAGTTCGCCCGCCTTGACCATGTTGACGTAGAGCCGGTTGAATACGCGGGGATGCTGGCTCAGCGCCTCCGCAAAGGTACTACCCGACTGGACGCCTTCAATCACTTCTGTCGTGGCCTGTGCCAGCAGGGGATGTTTCTCCTGTTTCAGAATCACCTGCAACCCGCGCATCAGGGGCAGCCCGGCATTGATGAGCGTGGCCAACTGGCGGGTATAGGTCATCAACTGCTTGGGCTTGACCCGCATCAGGAAAGAAGGCATGCGGAATTCCATGTTCATCACGCCGGACGATTTCCCGGCGGACTTGCCTTTTGGAGCGGCGGGCGCTTTCTTCTTTTTGCCGCCCTTCGCCGGCGTGGAGGCCGCACCGGCCTCTTCAACGGTCGTCGGGAACATGCCCTGTTCACGGATGGCGGCAAGCGCAGCGGACTGGCTGGCTGCCTCGACCGTTCCGGTCTGCTCCTTCCCTTTCGCGTCCATCGCAGTAAATGTATAGGTCGGCATAATTTCTCTCTCTCAACCGTTCGTCGTCAGGTTAGCATGAAGAGTGTCCATGCATCAAACGCTTATCGCTGCCTATCAAGTATATTTCAGCACTTCCTCCACCGTCGTGTACCCGTCCAGTATACACCGAATACCGTCTTCCCGCAGCGTGCGCATGCCCAGTTCGATCGCTTTTTCGCGCAGCACAAGGGAGGGTTTCCGCTCCGAAATCAAAGTGCGGATGGGATCGCTGATGCGCAAATACTCGTAAATTCCCCGACGCCCGCGGTATCCGGTATCATTGCACTTGCCGCAACCGGCGCCGAAATAGAACGAGCGGCCTTCCACGTCGTCCCGGGCCAACCCCAACTGCTCCAATTGATCCTGTTCCGGATCGTAGGCCGTGCGGCAATCCTTACAAATGGTTCGCACCAGGCGCTGGCCAAGCACCGCCTCCAGCGTAGAGGAGATCAGGAACGGCTCCACGCCCATGTCGATCAAACGCGTCACCGCCCCGGCGGCGTCGTTGGTATGCAATGTCGAAAACACCAAGTGCCCCGTTAATGAGGCCTGTACGGCGATTTCCGCCGTCTCCAGGTCGCGTACCTCGCCGACCATGATGATGTCCGGATCCTGGCGCAGAAAGGCGCGCAACGCCCGCGCGAACGTCAGCCCGATGGCTTCGTGCATGGGCACCTGCACCAACCCTTCAATGTCGTATTCCACCGGATCTTCCGCCGTCAATAACTTGGATTCAATCTGGTTCAGCCGGCGCAAGGCCGAATACAAGGTGGTCGTCTTGCCCGAACCGGTCGGCCCGGTGACGATCACAATCCCGTTCGGCTTGGTAATGTCGGTTCCGAAATTCTCGAATATATCGTCCGGGAAACCGAGGTTTTCCATGTCCAGGGACACGACGCTTCGGTCCAATACGCGCAACACAACGCTTTCACCGAACTGCGTGGGCAACGTGGACACCCGGAAATCGATGGTGCGTCCCGCCACATTCAATTGAATGCGCCCGTCCTGCGGCAGGCGGCGCTCGGCAATGTTCAAGCCGGAAATGACCTTCAGCCGCGACGTGACGGGCAGCGCCAAATGCTTGGGCGGAGGGGCCATTTCGTACAAGGCGCCGTCCACGCGGTAACGGATTTTGAACTCATTTTCGAACGGTTCGAAATGAATATCCGAGGCGCGGTCCTGCACCGCTTGATAAAGCACCAGATTCACGAAACGCACCACCGGCGCGGCATTGGCGGCCGTTTCGATTTCGTATACATTGTCTTCGCCTTTTCCGAGATTGATCATATCGCCCGCATCCTCGAGCTCATTTTCGAGGGCGGACAACATTTCGCTGACCGATTCGCTCTCATCGCCGTAATACCGTTGCAACGTGGTTTTGATATCCGCTTCCCGCGCCACGCGGAAAGAGACATCGCGCGTGAGGACGAACATCAACTCATCGACCACTTCCGGGCTGAGCAGATCAGACGTAGCCAGCTCCACGGAACCGCCGTCGGCTTCGAGCGGGACCACATTGTACATGCGGGCGACACTGGCCGGCAGGGAGCGCACAACCTCCGGGGAGATTTCGACGCCCTGAATGTCTATGACGTCCGTGCCCAGATGCCGCGCAATGATTTCAAGCAATTGGTCCTCGGACAACAACTGCATGTCGAGAATAATGGCTCTCGTCGGGCGTCCCGTCCGCTCATGTTCCTCCAGGATCTCCTCCAGTTGCTGGTCCGTCAGCAAGCCGTCCTGGTTGATCTCCTGAAGCAACGAGTCTTTATATTCCACATTGGCCATGATGCACCTCTTGCCGGAACTATCGGCTCTCCTCGATCTTCTCCATCAAGCCGGCCGAATTATCCGCCACCCGCACGGCGTCCTCGAGCGCAATAGCGCCCTGCTGATATAACGCCAGCAAACTGGCATCCAACGTCACCATCCCCATTCGTCCACCGGTTTGAATGTCTGACGTAATGCGATAGGTCTTCCCTTCGCGGATCAGCGAACGGATCGAATCGGTGGCGATCATGATTTCAAAGCCCGCAATCCGCCCGGGTTTGTCGACGCGCGGCAACAACACCTGCGAAATCACGGCCACCAGCGTCGCGGACATCTGTACACGCACCTGTTCCTGTTGATCCGTGGGAAACGCATCCACGATGCGGTCCACGGTGCGCGCCGCGCCCGTGGTGTGCAGGGTCGCAAAGACCAAGTGCCCCGTCTCGGCGGCGGTGATGGCGGCGGCCATCGTTTCCAGATCGCGCATTTCGCCGACCAGCATCACGTCCGGATCCTGCCGCAGGCCCGCGCGCAGCGCGAGGCTGAAACTCTTCACATCCACGCCGACCTCGCGTTGCGATACCAAGCTCTTGTTGTGTTCGTGATAGTACTCCACAGGATCTTCCACGGTGACGATATGCGCATCGCGCTCCTGATTGATGATGTTGATCATGCTCGCCAGCGTGGTCGTCTTACCGGACCCGGTGGGGCCGGTCACCAGGATCAGGCCGCGTGGACGAAACAGGAGCTCTTTCACCTGCGGGGGCAGTCCGATTTCCTCCAGCGTCATCAGTTTGGACGGGATCTGCCGCATGACAATGCCGTAATGCGTCTTCTGGCGGAACACGCTCACGCGGAACCGCGCAAGATCCCGGAACCCGAAACCGAAATCGGCGCCCCCGACCTCTTCCACACGCTTGAAATGCTCATCATCCGTAATCTCGCGCATGAGGCGTTCCGTATCTTCCGGCGTAAGCGGATCGGAATCAATGGCGTGCAAACCTCCGTGAATACGCAGGACCGGCGGGGAATCCACCGCAAGATGCAAATCCGAAGCTCCTTCGTCGACGACCAATTGCAGCAGGTCGTCCATCTTCAAATGCGCGCTCATAATGCCGCGTCTCCCATCGTCACACGTAACACTTCCTGAATGGTGGTCATGCCCGCCACCGCCTTGCGCAGACCGTCCTCGCGCAGGGTGCGCATGCCCAGTTCCCTCGCCTTCCGCCGCAGATCGGACGCGCCCACCTGCTCATAAATCATATGGCGTACTTCGTCGTTGATGACGAAGATCTCGAAAAGGCCCCAACGGCCTTTGTACCCCGTATGGTTGCAATCGTTGCAGCCTTGTCCGCGATAGAGCTTGGCTTCCCGCACCTGCTCGGAATGCGGCCCCAACATGCGTAACTCAAGGTCGGTGGGCTGATACTCCTCCTTGCAGCTCGGACAAATCTTGCGGACCAGGCGTTGCGCCATGATCCCGCGCGTAGACGATGCCACCAGAAACGGTTTGACCCCGATATCCATCAAGCGGGTAATGGCGCTCGGGGCATCGTTGGTATGCAGGGTGCTGAACACCAGATGCCCGGTCAACGAAGCATTGACCGCGATCTCCGCAGTTTCCAGGTCGCGAATCTCTCCGATCATGATGACGTTGGGCGCCTGACGCAGAATGGAGCGCAACGCCGCGCTGAACGTCAACCCGATATCGGACCGGACGTGCACCTGATTGATACCGGCGAGCTGATACTCCACGGGATCTTCCACCGTAATGATCTTCCGATCGGGCCGGTTGATCTGATTCAGACAGGCGTACAGCGTCGTGGTCTTGCCTGAACCGGTCGGACCCGTGACCAACAGGATGCCGTCCGACAACCCGATCATTCCTTCAAACGTCTGCTGATCGTCGGAAAGAAAACCGAGCTGCGGCAAGCCCAACATCAGGCCTTCCTTGTCGAGGATCCGCATGACCACGCTTTCTCCGTGATTCGACGGGATGGTGGACACGCGTAAATCAAGGTCGCGCCCCATCACATTGATCTGGATCCGGCCGTCCTGGGGCACGCGTTTTTCCGCAATGCTCATGTTGGACATGATCTTGATACGGCTGACAATGGCCGCCTGCAACCGTTTGGGCGGACTTTCCACTTCATGCAACACACCATCGATCCGATAACGAATACGGAATTTACGGGCCATCGGCTCGAGATGGATATCGGACGCGCGATTCCTGAACGCTTCCAGAATCACGAGACTCACCAATTTGATAATCGGCGCATCCGACTCGGAGACCTCCACGTCTTCGCCAATCAATTCCTGCATGGCGGTCGTGGGCACCTCCACGGATCCCTCCGTGATTTCTTCCAGCATGGTTTCCATGGCCCCATGCTTTCCTTCCGGATAATACTGGTTCAGCGCCGTCGCGATCTGTTCGGCCGGCGCGACCGCGCCTTCCACATTGCATTTCAGCACATATCGAAGGGAATCGAGCGTTTCCACATCCAGCGGATCACTGATGGCCACGGTCAAGGTATTGTCGATCTTGTAGGCGGGCACCACCTTGTAGCGACGCGCTACATCGGCCGGAACGGAATCAATCACTTCCTGCGGGATTTCATGACCGGTCAGATCAATGATTTCCATACCAAACTGGTTGGCCAACGCCTTGAGGATATCCAGTTTTTCCGCAATGCCCTCTCGTACGAGGATATCAATAATGTCTTTGTCTTCTTGTTGGGATGCGCTCAGCGCGGCTTCCGCCTGCTGATGATCAATCAAGCCTACACTTTCAAGGATCTCGACAATGTATTCGTCGTTCGCGGTCAAATTGATAACTCTCCCGTCTTACAGAAATGCAGATCCGGCATACCCATGATTATGACCTAAAATTACACAGTGGCAAGGATCATGTCAACGACGTGCGCTCATGGATCCAGACGCTTACGCAACGCGTCGAGCACCAGCGGCGGATTCGCCTTGCCCTTGCTCGCCCGCATTACCTGGCCCATCAGAAATTGCAGCGCCGCCTTCTTCCCGCCTTGATAATCCGCGACGGATTTGGGATTGGCCGCAATCGCGTCCTCGACCCATTGATCCAATGCGCCGCTGTCACTGATCTGGGCCAGTCCCCTTTCATCGACGATCTTTTTCGGATCGCCGCCCTCCTCAAAGAGCACGGAAAAAACCTCTTTCGCGCCGGGCGCGTTGAGCACTTTTTCGTCGACCAGCCGGATCAGGCCGGCCAGAGACTCGGGCGTCATCCGTACCGCGCCGATCTCCAGTTCGCGTTCGGACAGCAGCCGCATCATTTCCGTCATCATCCAGTTCGAGGCGGCTTTCGCGTTGCCGGACAGGCGCGCCACCTCTTCGAAATAATCCGCGATCGCCTTGTCCGCGACGAGCACACCCGCATCGTAATCGGGCAACCCGTACTCGCGCATCAGCCGTTCGCGGCGTGTGGCGGGCATCTCCGGCAGCGTCGCGCGCCAGGCATCTATTTCGGCATCGCTCAACACCACCGGCATCAGATCCGGCTCGGGGAAGTAACGGTAATCGTGCGCATATTCCTTGGTACGCATGGATCGCGTTACCCCGGCGTCGTCGTCCCAGCGCCGCGTTTCCTGCCGTATCGTTCCGCCCTGCTCCAGCACGTCGATCTGTCGCTTGATTTCGTAGGACAGGGACCGATACACCCCCTTGAACGTGTTCATGTTCTTGATCTCGGTCTTCGTCCCCAACGCTTCGCGTTCCGCCGGACGAACGCTGCAGTTGATATCACAACGCATGTTCCCCTGTTCGAGATTGCAGTCGCTGATCCCGCCGTATACCAACATCTGTTTCAGGGCGACCAGGAAGGCGAAGGCTTCATCGGCCGACGCCAAATCCGGTTCCGACACGATTTCCATTAAAGGCGTGCCCGCGCGATTGAAGTCCACCCCGCTGGATTGCGCGAAATGATTGTTCTTGGCCACGTCTTCTTCAAGATGAATGCGATGAATCCGCACGGTCTTGCGCGTACCTTCCACATCAATATCAACGCCACCTCCGAGACAAAGCGGAAGATCGTATTGCGAGATCTGATAATTCTTCGGCATATCCGGATAGAAATAGCTCTTCCGGTCAAACTTGCTGTACCGACTGATCTCGCATCCCAACATGAGCCCGGCCGTCACCGTCAACCGCACGGCTTCCCGGTTCAATACGGGCATGGTCCCGGGATAACCGAGGCAAATAGGGCATACATCCGTGTTCGGTTCGCTGCCAAAGACGTTCGGGCACCCGCACCAGATTTTGGAGCGGGTCTTGAGTTGTACGTGTGTCTCGAGACCTATGCTGACTTTGTATTCCACTTTTCTTTCCGGTTGTTGCGTCATCTATCCGTCTACATCCACCGCATTACCGCGGCGGCTACGATACCCTTCCGTCGGACAGCGCTATGCCCTTTCGTAGCCGCGCCCGTAAGGGCGTGGACAGCGCCATATTTCATACCGTCATAACGCCGGACGGCGTTGATGCCAATCAGTCGCCTGCTCGTACGCATGGCCCACGCGCAGAATCGCGTCCTCACCGAAGGCCGGGCCCAATACCTGCAAGCCGATCGGCAGGCCGGCTTCCGAAAAACCGCACGGCACGGACAACCCGCAGATCCCGGCCAGATTAGCGGTTACCGTATAGATATCTCCGAGATACATCCGGATGGGATCATTTGTCTTCTCACCCAGCCGATAGGCGGTGGTCGGCGCCACAGGCGTCAGTAAAGCGTCACATTGCTTGAATACCGATTCAAAATCGCGCCGGATAAGTGTGCGCACCTTCTGAGCACGCAGGTAATACGCATCATAATAACCACTGCTCAACACGTACGTGCCGAGCAGAATCCGACGCTTCACTTCCGGGCCGAAACGAGCGGCACGGGTCTTGCCATACATATCCAGCGGATCCGCCCCCTGTTCGCGAGCTCCGTAGCGGACCCCGTCAAAGCGGGCCAGATTGGCGGACGCCTCCGCCGTGGCAATGATGTAGTAGGTTGCGATCGCGTATTCGGTGTGCGGCAGCGCGACTTCCACAATCTCCGCGCCCAGCCCGGCGCATCGATCCACGGCGATGCGCACCGCCTGCTCCACTTCACTATCCATGCCATCCGAAAAATAGTCCTTCGGCAAACCAAGTCGCATGCCCTTCAAATCGCCGGTCAACGTCGCGGCATAATCCGGAACGTCCGCGTCCATCGAGGTGGCATCCATCGGATCCCGCCCCGCCATGACGCCGAGCAGGAGGCAGGCGTCTTCCACCGTGCGCGTCATCGGCCCGATCTGATCCAACGACGACGCAAAAGCGGTCAACCCGTAACGGGAAACGCGACCGTAGGACGGTTTCAGGCCGACACAACCGCAAAACGAGGCCGGCTGCCGAATGGAGCCGCCCGTATCCGTGCCCAGCGCCGCGATCGCCGCGCCGCCCGCCACGGCCGCCGCCGAGCCCCCGCTCGAACCGCCCGGCACGTAGTCCGCATTCCATGGATTGCGCACCGGACCAAAGGCCGAATTCTCGTTCGTCGAGCCCATGGCAAACTCGTCCATGTTCGTGCGACCGACAAATACGGCGCCTGCTTCCCGAAGCCGCGCGATCGCGGTCGCATCGTACGGGGCGCGATAGCCTTCAAGTATCCGGGACGCGCAATGACAAGGCTGATCCTTGACATTAAGCACATCCTTTACGGCAATCGGCAGACCGAGCAACGCGCCCTGTTTCCCGGCGGCGCGCGCCGTATCGACAGCCCGCGCCTGTTGCAAGGCGTTCTCCGCGTCAATCGACACATAGGCGTTCAAGCGATCCCGGCTTGATTCCATGCGGGCGAGGAGATCGCTGACCACTTCCTCCGCAGAACACGCGCGCCGATCCAGTTGGCGCATGAGTTCGGACAGGGATGCTTGGAACAGGTCGGACATAACGTTCCCCTATTCCAGGATTCTCGGCACGATGAACAAGCCTTGTCGCGCAACGGGCGCGTTATCCATGACTTGGTCATGGTCCAGCGTGCGGCTCGTCTCATCTTCGCGGAACACATTATGGACCGGCACGGCATGCGCCGTGGACTCCACGCCGTCCACATCCAATCCGCTCAGGGACCGGAC
>SLGY01000218.1 GCA_007136425.1 Kiritimatiellia bacterium | reverse complement strand
CGTAAACGACGGCGCCTGATAGTCCGTTGCATCCTCAAAATCCCATTCGTGCAGGAGAAACGTTTGTTCCTCGTGCGGGATGGGTTCGAACACGGCTGTTACGGACGTGTTGGTCGTCAGCATGAACTCCTTGAGCGGATCGGAAGACAGGGGCTGCGGATCCTCGCCGTCCACCGACAGTTCCCAGCCGACAAAGCGGTACCCTTCTTCCGGTAGCGCTTCAAGCGCGACCGGAACGTCTTGAAAGTACATGCCGGTCCACGGATAGGGCTGCGCGGGATCCGGATGCCCCGGCAAGGCCTCATCAACAACGAGCGAATTCAGCGCAATCCGCCCGAAATTCGGATCCGCCTGCAAGGTTACTTCCGCCGTCCCGGAAAGACCGAATTGATTCACGATGTGTTCGATTATGTGCGCTGGGCGTTGATGCGCCCAAGCGACGAAAGTCTCGCCAGTCGCCACGCCGCTCTGCCAGCGCGTCCAATGCCTGGCACGCTCCCCTTCCAAGGCCTCGTTGAATATGCCCACCTTGCGCTCCACTCGTTCGGGCCGGAACGATGTGTTCATGTGGTCGGCAACGGTATTGATGAAGTCATACCGGAAATCCGGGCTATCCAACATTCCCTTGAACAATGTTCCCAGCGACGCCTCATGCTCAATCAAGCGGATCAGCAGATTGGTGTGAACGCGCTCCAAGGTCATTCCCTGATCCAAATCGTAGATCAACCATCGCCAACGCCCATCGTGTCCCGTCGGCGGCTCCCCGCCCGGCTCCTCCGTTCGTTTGCGCCAATAATCATTGTTATTTGAGATCCAATCCGTATTTCCGACATAGACCTCGACAGCGCAATACTGCGCCAGATTATGTCCATCAACACGATTTGTTACCCATGCATAATGGGCGGGATCCGACAGGTCGTTCTCTATCGCATAAGCCACGGTGTCCAAGTAATGTTCGGTATCCTCCGGCACGCCCGTATCCAAATAACCGTCGGCGGTCATGATCACCACGTCCTCCGAATCCAGTCCGTACGTCGTCGCCAGATAATGCTTATCCAATCGTTCTCGAACGTTAATGATGCCCCAATATTCCCCGTTGATATACTTTACTGCCGGGCGATACGCCTGCGTATCCACGGGAATATGACGGATGAGCGTGTGCATCAAGGCATCGCGATACAAGGTGTCGGCATAGTCATTGCCTGAGTTGCGCAGCAACAGGCGACGATACGACTCTATGGGGGCGCCCTCAGGAAGCATGGACACGGCATCAGAGAAGAAGAGGTTCGGGATCGTATTGATATCGTCATAGGCGTTACGGGCATAGAGACGCAGGGACTTGCGGTACACGCCTCGCGTAGACCCGCCATGGATACGAACCCCAATCTGTTGGGAGTGAATGAGCCCATCGTCCGCATTTAAGATGTCCATATGCACGGGGCG
Source organism: Kiritimatiellia bacterium (assembly GCA_007136425.1). Lineage (GTDB taxonomy): Bacteria > Verrucomicrobiota > Kiritimatiellia > SLAD01 > SLAD01 > SKZA01. The sequence continues at coordinate 2,117 of SLGY01000218.1, read as the reverse complement.
CTCCCACTCGATTCCGGCAGCTCGATAATTTGCGGGCACCCAGTAGAAAGACCAGATTGTATCCGGATTGCTCTCTCGCCATTCGTCCGCACGCCTTCCCGGCACAAAGATCCCTTCATCGTAATCGAACCAATGTCGCTCATCCCCAACAATCGAGAACACCATCAAGTCGCCGTGACGCCCCGCCTCGTTACCCACGAAGTATGTATGCGTTACCGTCTCGCCGGGCAACGCGCCCGGCTTGAATACGCGTGCACGCACGACTGTCGCTTTGGGGATCTTTCCCGCAGGCATTCGCGGCTGGGTATCGAACCATGTAGTGATCAAAGAAATGTCATTTGATGCCGACGAGCGATCATCGATCAACAGCGGCGCACTATATTCATATGCATGGACCTGGCGGGAATACAGGTCGCCAAACGGATCTCCCGGATTCCGAGGATAGGCCGTTTTGTAATGGTAGGTTGTGCCTTCCAGATTCGTCGGAGACGGATCGGACCCATCCAACGTGTAAAGGATGTAGGCCTCGGGGTCGTCGACCTCCAGAGACAGATGGAATGGCTCATCGTATACACCTCCCGTGTGGGAAAACTCGGGCGGCGGCGTGATGCTTGTGTACGCCTCGCTGTTGTTCGTCGCCCCCGGCGTGGGCTCGCTAAAATAGAACCACTCGGAGCCGCCGTCCGGTTGACGTCCGTAGGAGACGTCTCGCGGCAGGACGACAGGGTCTACGGCATCAACCACTTCGCCTTGCGGGTTGGTCAAGCGCAACGGTTCTCCGGCGGAAGCAATTCTGAAATTCGTGTGCGGCCGCAAGTCCACAGCATATGGCAACATGACCACTTCCGCGATTTTGCCGTCGAAGGCCCCCGCGTATCCGCGCCCGATATGCACAGGATTCGACGAGGCTACAGCCGAGGGATAGCGTGTATCGGCACGCGCAACCAGTTCCCCGTTGAAATACCAGCGCAGATTCCCCGCCTGAAGGTCCCGCACAATAGCCACGTGGGTCCACTCTCCAACCGGCACCGGTGTTCCCGAATTGAGCGATTGCGTGGGCGGCAAATCGAATCCCGACGTGCCCCAGAAATAATTGAGATGACCTGTCGTTTCCATGGTAATGGCGCCTTCACCGCCATACGCCTTGCCCCATGGGTTCTGGCGCTCTTCTATGGACGCGGGCTTGAGCCACATGGATATGGTCAAGCTGTTCGTCAGCTGTAACGAAGTGGAATTCGGGATCTCCACATATTCATTATTCGCGCGTTCGAATTCCAGCGCACCGCCACTTGGGCCTTCTTCGGACCATGCCGGCCCATGCAAGGTTCCGTGATTGTCCTGTCCCGACACATCGAACGCCGTGTCGCCGTCGCCTTCGTTCAGGAGCCATACCCCCGGCATTCGTATGCATGGCCGGGCCGCCTGCAGGATGAAATTCTCCTCCGTATTGGTGGCGATCCTTTCCGGAAGCATACACCAACAGGACCCCCCCGGAGCAATGGTGATGTCGGGGAAAATCCACCTGAAAAGATTGTCCGTGTCATCGGTCAGTCCCCATCCTTCCAGGTTCACCGGCTCCGACCCGGCATTGTACAGTTCAATCCAATCCGGATAATCGCCATCCTCATCGGCTATCGTGGAACCGTTCGAGGCCATGAACTCGTTGATGACCACGTTCTGCGCATACGCACAGGACAAAGCAAATAAGAATACAAGAGTGAGCCCTGTAAATCCCCGACACTTCATATCCAACGACGTCTCCGCAACACATACCTAATCATTTGGAACCCGTATCCGCACCCTGAAACCAACAAAGTCTTCTTCAATTTCCCACGTTTCGCTCCACAGGCCTCCGCTTCCCGGAGTAACAAGCAAAGAAGTCCACGAGGGGCTGGAAAGATCTAGTGTGTACAAGAGCTCATAGAGGCGGCCGGTTGACGTCATGTCGACCGCAACCTCAACCAAGTCTCCCTCCAGCTCCACATGCAGCCTCGGTAATTCACTGTCCGGATCGGTCGGGTCCAGGTCGGCGATATATTCCTTCCACGCCGGCAACTCGTTGCCGCTGTGATCCTGTAAGGCCTCCGCCTCAAACGTGTCGTTCGTCAATCCGTACT
>SLGY01000202.1 GCA_007136425.1 Kiritimatiellia bacterium | reverse complement strand
ATTGTATTGTGAAGGAGGGGTGGACCGTGATTTTGGGACCGCTGACAATGAATGCCATGAGATTGGAAAACATAGTCCGCGCACTGGGCGGCGACCCCGCGATGGCGGCGGGTTTCTGGGATGTCGACATCAAAGGCTTGGCCTACGATTCGCGGCAGGTCAAACCGGGTTTTCTCTTTGTCGCCATCCCGGGCCGAAACCAGGACGGGGCGGTCTATATCGACGACGCGCTGAAGCGCGGCGCCGTGGCCGTAGTGGGTGAACAACCGTCCGCCCTGCGACATGTCCCGTATCTATGCGTGCCGGACGCGCGCAAGGCTTTAGCCGATGTGGCGTGCGCGTTTTTCGCGAATCCTTCGTCCGCGCTGGATGTGTACGGGGTCACCGGTACGAACGGGAAAACCACCACCGCGTATATGATCCGCGCGATTCTGCGCGCGTCGGAACGGCGCGCCGGGTTGATTACCACGGTGTGTTACGAGATCGGCGAACGCGTGATTCCCGCAAATCGGACCACGCCCGAAGCGCCCGATCTGCAGGCGATGTTGCAGAAGATGCAGCGGGTCAGTTGCGACAGCGTTGTGATGGAAGTGTCTTCACACGCCTTGGACCAGCATCGCGTGCGCGGCATCGAATTCGATACGGCTATCTACACCAACCTATCCCGGGATCACCTGGATTATCATGGAACCATGGACGACTATTTTACCGCCAAGCGGCGGTTGTTTGAGATGCTTGCGGAGGGCGATAAGGATGCGATCGCAGTGGTCAATGTGGATGACCCGTGGGGCCGCAAGCTGGCTGACGGGCTCAAGCCGTTGCCGGGCCGGTTAATGACTTACGGGACGCAGCACGGCGCGGATGTGCTCGCGGAACATGTGCGGTTGGATACGGACGGTTCCCGCGCGCAGGTTCAGACGCCGTGGGGCTCGGTTCCCATTCACCTGCGACAACTCGGCCGGTTCAATATCAGTAATGCCCTGGCGGCCATGGCGGCGTGTGGAGCGCGCGGGATTGCGCTCTCCCGCATGGCGGAGGCGTTGGAATCCATGCCCAGCGTGCCGGGTCGCTTGCAACCCGTGGGAGCGGGGCGCCCGTTCAATGTCTTCGTGGACTATGCACATACGGACGATGCCTTACACAATGTGCTGGATATATTGCGTGAGATCACGCCGGGCCGTCTGTTGCTGGTCTTCGGTTGCGGCGGTGATCGGGATCGGACCAAGCGTCCGGCGATGGGCGCGGTGGCCGAACAAATGGCCGACCACGCCTTCATTACCTCGGACAACCCGCGTACGGAAGAACCGGCAACGATCGCGGCAGAAATCGCGGCGGGCTTCTCTGACGCACAACGCTATACCTTGTGTTTGGATCGCGCGGAGGCTATCCGGGCGGCCATAGAGGAGGCCCGCGCCGGGGATGCCGTTCTGATCGCAGGTAAAGGGCACGAAACGTATCAGGAATTCAGTCATACCGTGATCCCGTTCGACGATGCGGAAGTGGCGCGCCATGTATTGGAATCGTAGGAAACGAGAAGAGCGCGACCGTCCACGACAGGGCGGGTCGCAAGGAGCCCGCAGGCATGCTGTATTTTGATCCAACGGAGTTGGCGCGCTGGTGCGACGGACGATGGAGCGGCAGTGTTCCGGATCGCGTAACCGGGTTCGGCAACGACAGTCGCCTCATTCAGCCCGGCCAGATGTATGTCGCCATCCGCGGCGAACGGCTGGACGGCCATACGTTTGTTGCCGAGGCGAGGAAACGGTCCGCGTCTGCGGCGCTGGTGGACGAGGCCTACGCGCGGCAGGTTTCCGGCGACTGGCCTTTGTTGGTGGTCCCCGATACGCGCCGCGCATTGATCGATTTGGCGCGGGGACATCGAGCGCGTTGCCGGGGCGCGTTCGTGGGCGTCACGGGCAGTGTGGGCAAGACAAGCGTCAAGGAAATGGCCGCGGACGTGCTCGCGCATCTCGGCCGCGTGACTCGGACGAAAGGCAATTGGAACAACGAAATCGGATTACCGCTGAGCCTGTTGCGCATGGGGCGTGACGACCGGTATGGCGTGTTCGAGGTGGGGATGAATCATCCGGGAGAGCTGGCGCCGTTATGCGCATTGTTGGCGCCGCAATGGGCGTTATTCACGCCGATCGGGCCGGTACATCTCGAGTATTTCGACAGCGTACGCGCGATCGCCGAGGAAAAGGCCGCCTTGTTGGAAGCCCTGCCCGAGACCGGTACCGCCATATTGTCCGTGGACGATCCGTGGTATGAGACCCTCCTGAACCACGTCCGTTCGCGCGTGATTCGCGTATCGCTGCAGGACCCGGAGGCGGACTATTACGGCGAATGGCGGGGGAGCGGAAGCAATGCGTTGCAGGTTCACGAACGTAAGACCGGTGAGCATCGTGTGTATCGGATGCCGTTGCCGGGCCGGTACGTGGCGGAGAATGCCCTGCGCGCGATTGCGCTCGGCCGGGAGGAAGAGTTGAATCCGGACATCATCGCGCATGCGCTATTACAGTATCGCCCCCTGTCCATGCGCTGGAATCGGGTAGCCATCGCCGGGATCACGTTCATCAACGACGCGTACAACGCCAATCCCATGGGGATGCGCGCGGCGGCCGATGCGTTTCAGGAAACGGAGGTGGAAGGCAGGCGCTGGCTCGTGTTGGCGGGGATGTTCGAGTTGGGCGAGGCCGCCGAAGAGGAACATGAAGCGTTGGGCCATTACCTGGCTCAGTTTGCCTGGGCCGGTGTGGTGACCGTCGGCGCCATGGGACGCTGGATCGCTCAGGGCGCCATCGACGCCGGACTGACCGAAGTCTGCCGATTGGAAATCTGTGAAGATGCGGAATCCGCCGCACACTATTTGAAGAAGCACATCGAGCCCGGCGACGCGGTCCTGGTCAAGGCATCGCGCGGCGAGCATCTGGAGCATGTGCTGACCGAGTTCGAGAACCTCATGGCGGCGGAAAACGGCGTCATGCTTTAATCAGACGTAATAAAGCCATGCTATATTATCTTCATCTCTTGACCGAGTGGTTTTCTCCGCTGCGTATTTTCCAGTACATCACCGTGCGCGTATTTGCCGCGGCGGGTACGGCGTTCATCCTGTCGCTCCTCATCGGGCCGCTCGTGATCAGACACCTGCGGCGACTGAAGATAGGGCAGCACGTGCGGAAAGAGGATTTGCCGGCTTTGTATGAATTGCACGGCAAAAAAGAGGGTACGCCCACGATGGGCGGCGTCATCATCGTTCTTGCCGCCGCGCTGGCCACGTTGCTCTGGGCGATACCCACGAATGGGTTTGTCCTGCTCGCCTTGGCGACGTTCGTGGTGATGGGCGCGCTGGGTTTCTACGACGATTGGCTGAAGATCGCGCGGAAACAATCCAAGGGCCTGGGCGCGCGCCAGAAACTGGTCGTGCAAACCCTATGGGCCGCGTTCGTTGTGATTATCCTATTGAACTGGGATGTCACTGCGGAATTGTCGCGGCAGCTGATGATTCCTTTTCTGAAGGACCCGTTCATTACCAACATGAGCGGCGTGGCCGTCGTGTTGTTTACCTTGCTGGTGCT
>SLGY01000131.1 GCA_007136425.1 Kiritimatiellia bacterium | reverse complement strand
CCGGCTGAACGTCGGAGTCGGGAGCGAGAAACAAACGCTCCCTCCCTCCTCCGACAATTCATCCGCGACAATAGGTATCAGCCTACCGGTGACACGCGGGCGGGGGCGGGGTCGGACCACAGGTTTCTCTAGAGCATCAATGACTTACGACAGCGAAAGGGCACTATTTGGGGGCTTAGAGGCGCTTTTTGCGGGTGTTTTGAGGCTTTAAGGGTTTAGAATGCCGGCATGCCACGAGCTAATAGATATGTCGTGCCGGGTCAGATCTATCATGTGACGCACCGCTGTCATGACCGTTCGTTCCTGTTCAAGTTCAGCAAGGATCGTGATGCGTATCGGGCGATGTTGCGGGATCGTGTGAAGCGGTTTCCGGTTCAGGTGCTCGGTTACTGCCTGACCTCCAATCACACGCATCTTTTGTTAAAGGTCGATGGGTTGGCGCATGAGGTGCTGGCACGTTTCATGCAGACGCTGGAGGGTGATTTCGCTCAATACTACAATCTGCGGAAGAAGCGGAAAGGCGCGTTTTGGAGTGATCGCTATCATGCCGTGATGATTGATAGCGGGGAGTATCTCTGGCGTTGTCTGCTGTATATCGATCTGAACATGGTGCGGGCGGGCGTAGTGGCGAGCCCGGCGGATTGGGAATGGTGCGGATATCAAGAAATCGTCGGCTTGCGAAGACGATATCGGATACTGGACCGTGAAGCCTTGGCAGAAGCGTTGGCACCAGCTAGAGGCTGGGACGATGTATCGAAGCATTATGCCGAAACTGTTCACGAGGCGTTACGGGGGCAGCGCTTGCAGCGGGAAGCCTGCTGGACAGAGAGCTTGGCAGTGGGCGGTAAAGCTTTCATCGACAGAATGAGTTCATGCATCCCGAACAGAATGGCGGTTGAACGGGTTCAGGCGGATGGCATTTGGCTAGTGCGCGAGCTTTCAGGTGCTTACAGCGCGTTTTCGACCCCCAAAAGAGGCTCTAAGGATGTCAAAGAGGCCCATTCGCATGTGTAACCCGTTCCCGCTCTAGGAAAACCTGTGGTCCGACCCCGGCGTACCCCAATCGTATGCCGTAGCTCCCTTTGATAACCCGCCGCAAAGTCACCCCGCAAAACGCGGCGAAAGTATACATTATTGTATTTTTAATACATTATGCATTCAATTATGTCATCTTAATCCTCATTCACTACGATTAAGTATTTTCGCGTGAAATTCGTAATATATTTTATGCAAACGACTTATGTCGCTTTTGGCGCATCCCGCCTGGAGGTTGGCATGGGGGCTGCTACTGGGGGTGGCGGCTCAGTGCACACGGGGTGCGCGGAAGCATACACGAACATAGTGAAGGAGAAAATGATGAGGAAATCAGTGATGGGGACGGTATTGATGTTATGCATCCTGTCCGTTCTGGGCTTATCGACGACGGGCTGGGCCGGCGAGGAAGCGGCGGCGATGACGGGAGCGGAAGCAACGTTCTTTGCGAACAACACGTGGATGTTGGTGGCGACGTTTCTCGTCTTTGTCATGCATCTGGGTTTTGCCTCGCTGGAAGCGGGCATGACGCGCGCCAAGAACGCAGTGAACATCCTGTTCAAGAACACGGCCATCATATCTATCGGCCTGTTGACGTACGCATTGGTCGGGTTCAATCTGATGTATCCCGGCGAATTCTCGATCGGCCAGTTCTTTGGATTTGCGGGATTCGGTATCGGTACGGATCCGGACGGCATGATCATCGCGGACGGAGGAATCGGAGTATACACGTACTGGACCGATTTCATCTTTCAGGCGATGTTTGCCGCAACGGCCGCGACGATCGTGTCGGGCGCCGTGGCCGAACGCATCAAACTGCACAGCTTCCTGATCGTGACCACGCTGTACGTGGCGTTTATCTATCCGTGGCTGGGAAGTTGGCAATGGGGCGAAGGCTGGCTCGACCAAATGGGCTTTTACGACTTCGCGGGTTCAACCCTCGTTCACTCCGTCGGCGGCTGGGCGGCGCTTGCGGGCGTCATCCTGCTCGGTCCACGGATCGGCAAATATGTGAACGGGACCTCCCGCCCTATTATGGGACATAACATGCCCTTGGCGACCATCGGTGTGTTTCTACTCTGGCTCGGCTGGTTCGGGTTCAACGGAGGCTCGGTGCTTTCGGCGGATCCGGAAGAAGTCTCGTTCGTATTCGTTACCACCGCGCTTGCGGCGGCGGCAGGCGTGATGGGCGCCATGGCGTTGTCCTGGTTCATCCAGAAGAAGCCCGATTTGACGATGGCGTTGAACGGCGCATTGGCCGGCCTGGTCGGGATCACGGCCGGAGCGGACGTGGTCAGCGTTTCCAGCGCTATTGTAATCGGACTGATTGCCGGCTTCATCGTAGTGATTTCGGTGCTCGCCCTTGATCGCGCGCGCCTTGACGACCCGGTCGGCGCGATCTCCGTGCACTTGACTTGCGGAATCTGGGGAACGCTTGCCGTCGGTCTGTTCGGCGGTGCGGAGTTCTCGTTCCTCACCCAGTTGATCGGCGTAGTCGCCTACGGCGCCGTGGCCTTTGTCGCCGCCCTGATCATCTTCGGTCTTGTGAAGGCTACGATCGGCATTCGCGTCAGCGAAGAAGAGGAACTGTCCGGCCTGGACATCGGGGAACACGGCATGGAGGCATACTCGGGTTTCGAAATATACACCAGCCAGTGATTCACGTATCGCGGCTTAATACAGGAGAAGAAAGATGAAACTGATCGTGGCATACATACAACCGGAGCGCTTGAACGCGGTAAAGCAGTCGCTCTATGAACGAGAAATCTACCGCTTATCCGTGATGAACGCGTTGGGTTGCGGCCAACAGAAAGGTTATCACGAGACCTACCGCGGTTCGGACATCGAGGTGAACCTACTTAAGAAGGTTCGGTTGGAGATCGCGGTAAACGACGAGTATGTCGACAAAACGGTGGAGGCGATCATTGCCGGCGCCCGGACCGGAAAGATCGGGGATGGCAAGATTTTCGTACTCGATCTACCCGATTGCGTGCGCATCCGGACCGGCGAAAAAGGAAAGGAGGCCGTCGGCGGATAACAACCGGTTTAGAGGCCGTGCCGGCCCGAGGCGGGATCGTCAAGCCAGGGGGATTGACGCCCTGTCTCACCGGCACGGCGCCTTACCGGAACGCGAGACAGATTTAGATTGCAAAATCAGTGCGATGAATGAGAATACAAACGTTTTCGTTGAATCGTGATGGGCATGGTTCAAGCGAAATTACAGGAGGAAATAAACATGAATAGAGTGAAGAAAGTATTGGGGATCGGTTTGGCGGCCGGCGTCATGATGATGAGCGCGGGTACCGCCGATGCCGCGGATGTCACGGTGGGCTCGGATCTCGCGTCGTCCTATGTATGGCGCGGTATTACCCTGAACAAAGATGCCGTCGTTCAACCCTGGGTGGACATTGCGCATCCCAGCGGGGTAGCGCTCAATATATGGGCCAACTTCGATCTCGGCGACGATGACGGGACGTTCGAGAAACGGGAATTCTCCGAAGTGGATTTCGATGTATCCTACACCCACGACTTCGAGCTGGCCAGTGTGACCGTGGGCTATATCGAATACGTTTATCCGAACCAAATCTGGTCCATCGAAGTGGTGGAGGATGAAGCGGTTGTGGAACGCGCCACCGCGGATCGCGAAGCGTATGTTCACGTGGGCGGCGAGCCGGTCCCGGGACTTGGCGTGGCCGTGACCGTCTATCAGGATCTGTCCAACAGCGAGGGTACCTATGCCGTCCTGTCCGGGTCCTACGGGCATGACGTGATCGAAGGGTTTTCCCTGGCTTTAAACGGTTCGGTGGCCTATACCGCCCGCGGCGCACTCAATGAACCGCTGAAATCCGGCTGGCATGACTACAAAGTCGGTGTCGCCGCCGACATGGCCGTCATGGAAGACGTCGCCGTGCACGCCTTCGTCAACTACGTCGGCACCCTGGACAGCGATGTCTTGCCCAGCGCCGCCGTGCGAGAAGACGTGTACGGAGGTATCGGCGTATACCATATGTTCTGACCGCGCGCATAACTGAAACACACAGAGCCCCGGCCGCCCGGCCGGGGCTTTCCTTTTTCGATCCCTGCCGCCGTTGCGCGTGTCGCTGTTGCTGATAACATCAACAGCAGCCGCCGAAGGCCAGCCGGTGAGCTGCGGCAACGCCCGATAAAAAGATCAATTTTCTCCATTTTCCTTCTTTTATTTCGACGATCCACGGATATAGTGATCGACGTTAAACGGTTTCCACCCTCCCCTAACGAACGTGACGGGGTGAGGTGTATGTCAAAGGGGGACAAACATTTTGATAGCCAGAAATCACGGGAAACGAGCGATGAACGCAGGGCGTCCTGCTCCACAGGGACTTTATCATCCTGCATTCGAGCACGATGCCTGCGGCGTAGGCATGATCTGCAACCTGCGCGGCACCAAGACCCACGGCATCATTGAAAGCGCTTTGCAGATTCTGGAGAATCTCTCGCATCGGGGCGCATGCGGCTGCGACGAGAAGACAGGCGACGGGGCGGGCATTCTTGTCCAAATGCCCCACGCGTTCATGACGAAAGTGGCTGAAGCGGAAGGCTTCCGAATCGGAGACGAAGAGGATTACGCCTCCGGGATCGTATTCCTGCCCCGGAAAGAAGCGGAACGCGCCTTTTGCAAAGAACAATTCGAGGCCGTTATCAAGGCCGAAGGCCAGGAGTTTATCGGTTGGCGCCGCGTTCCCGTGCACAACGAATATCTCGGCGATCTTGCCCTGGACGTGGAGCCCGTCATTGAACAGCTCTTTGTGAAGCGCGGCGCGCAGATCCAAGACACCGCTCAGTTTGAGCGAAAGCTGTATGTCATTCGCAAGCAAATTGAAAAGTCGATCCGCGAATCCGACATCGAAGAGAGCCTGTATTTCTACGTATCAAGCTTGTCCTCGCAGACCCTGGTATACAAAGGCCTCCTGTTGGCGGACCAGATGAAGCCGTTCTTCCCGGACCTGGCGGATCCCGACCTGGTCAGCGGCCTGGCCCTCGTGCATCAACGGTACAGCACCAACACCTTTCCCACATGGGATCTGGCGCAGCCCTTCCGCTTTCTCTGTCACAATGGAGAAATCAATACCGTTCAAGGCAACACGAACTGGATGAACGCGCGCCAATACAAGTTCCAATCGGATCTGTTCGGCGACGACATGGAAAAACTGTTCCCGATCATCACCCCCGGCGTCAGCGATTCGGCGGCGTTGGATAACGCACTGGAGCTGTTGTATCATACGGGCCGTTCCCTGCCCCACGCCATGATGATGCTCATTCCGGAAGCCTGGCAGAATCATCAGACCATGGAGGATGATAAGAAGGCCTTCTACGAATATCACGCTTCGTTGATGGAACCGTGGGATGGACCGGCGTCCATCCCGTTCACGGACGGCAAGTGCATCGGCGCGGTGCTGGACCGAAACGGATTACGCCCGTCGCGCTATACCGTCACCAAGGATGACTTCGTCATCATGGGCTCGGAAACCGGTGTGATCGAAGTGGATCCGGCCAATGTCGCCTACAAGGGACGGCTTCAACCCGGGCGCATGTTCCTTGTGGACGTGGAGCAGGGACGCATCGTCGACGACGAAGAAATCAAGGACGAAATGGCCTCGCGCAGGCCCTATCGCGCGTGGCTCAATAAATGCCTTGTGCGTTTCGATCGCTTGCCGGCGCCCAAGGATGTCTATCGCACCGATTTTGAAACCCTGCTGACGCGGCAACAACAGTTTGGTTACACGCTGGAAGACCAGAAGATCATCCTCGGGCCCATGGCCTCGACGGGCAAGGAACCCACCGGTTCCATGGGGGACGATACGCCGCTGGCCGTGATATCGAACCGGTCTCGCCTGCTGTACGATTATTTCAAACAGCGCTTTGCACAGGTCACGAACCCGCCCCTCGACGCGATTCGCGAAGAACTGGTTACTTCTCTGCATTCGACGCTCGGCGCGCGCCAGAACCTGTTTGATGAAACGCCCGACCACTGTCACCAGTTCCGTATCGATCAGCCGATCCTGAGCAACCGCGAGATCGCACAAATACGCGACATGTACATTGGCGATATCCGCGCGGAAACCATACCGGCGCTGTTCCCGGCGGCCGACGGCGCGGAAGGATTGCGCCGGGCCATGGACCAGTTGTGCGATGCCGCCGTGCAGGCGGTTGACGATGGTGCGACGATTCTGATTCTCTCGGATCGTGGCGCCGATGCGGACCATGCGCCCATCCCCGCCCTGCTCGCGGTGTCCGGCGTACATCATCACCTGATTCGCGAACATCGTCGGGTCCAATGCAACCTGGTCGTCGAAAGCGGAGAACCGCGCGAAGTGCATCACTTCTGTTTGCTGGTCGGTTACGGCGCGGGCGCGATCAATCCCTATCTCGCCTTTGAGACATTGGAGGAAATGATCGCCCACGGGATCATTCAAAATGTTCCGCCGGAAACAGCGAAAAAGAAATATATCAAGGCTATCGGGGCCGGCATCCTGAAAGTCATGTCCAAGATGGGTATTTCCACGCTCAAAAGTTATCATGGCGCCCAGATCTTCGAGGCCGTGGGCCTGAACGGGCCGACGATTGATCGCTACTTCACGGGGACACCTTCGCGTTTGGGCGGAATAGACCTCGACGTGATCGCCCGGGAGACCTTGATGCGGCACGAACGCGCGTACCCGTCGAAAAAGATTGCGGAGAACATGGGCCTGGACGTGGGCGGCCTTTACCAATGGCGGCGACAAGGCGAGTATCACCAGTTCAACCCTGTTACCGTCGCCAAATTGCAACAGGCCACGAAGATCCGCGACGAAAAATCCTACATGGAATATGCTGACCTGATCAACAAGCAGAACCATGAACTCGGTACCTTGCGCGGCTTACTCGAATTCGATCCTGCGACCGAACCCGTTCCGCTCGAGGAGGTCGAGCCGTGGACGGAGATCGTGAAGCGCTTCAAAACGGGCGCCATGTCCTATGGCTCGATCAGCAAGGAATCGCATGAAGCCCTGGCTATCGCCATGAACCAGATAGGCGGCAAGAGTAACAGCGGCGAAGGGGGCGAAGACGAGGACCGGTTCAATCCGGATCCGGACGGAACCTGGCGCAACAGCGCGATCAAACAGGTGGCTTCGGGCCGATTCGGCGTGACGAGTCATTATCTGGTCAACGCGAAGGAATTGCAGATCAAGATGGCCCAGGGCGCGAAACCCGGCGAAGGGGGGCAATTACCCGGCGAGAAGGTGTTCCCGGAAATTGCAAAGACCCGACACTCCACCCCGTACGTGGGGCTGATATCGCCGCCGCCGCATCACGACATCTATTCGATCGAGGATTTGGCGCAGTTGATCCACGACCTGAAGAACGCGAACCCGGACGCGCGCGTCAACGTCAAGCTCGTATCCGAAGTCGGTGTCGGAACCGTGGCCGCCGGCGTATCGAAAGGGAAAGCCGATGTCGTGCTCATCAGCGGGTACGACGGCGGTACGGGCGCTTCGCCGCAGACCTCGCTGAAGCACGCCGGATTACCTTGGGAACTCGGTATCGCCGAAACCCATCAAACCCTTGTCCTCAACGACCTGCGCAGCCGGATTGTCGTGGAATGCGACGGGCAACTCAAGACCGGGCGCGACGTCGCCATTGCCTGCCTGCTCGGTGCAGAAGAGTTCGGTTTTTCCACCGCCCCGCTGGTTGTAATGGGCTGTATCATGATGCGCGTCTGTCATCTCAACACCTGCCCCGTCGGGATTGCGACGCAAGATCCCGACCTGCGCAAGAAGTTTACCGGGCAACCCGACCACGTCATCAACTACTTCTATCTCGTGGCCCAGGAACTCCGCCGCATCATGGCGCAACTGGGTATTCGGTCCGTCAACGAAATGGTCGGACGCGTGGATAAACTCAAACCACGCGAACAGATCGACCATTGGAAGGCGCGCGGCATTGACTTCTCGATGATTCTCAAGAAACCCGAAATGCCGGACACCGTCGGTGTCTTTTGCTCGCGGAAACAGGATCACGGCCTCGATCAAGCGCTGGACAACGAATTGATTGAACTCGCGCAGCCCGCCTTGACGAACGGGGAAAAGGTTGAGCAACCCATACGGATCCGAAACATTCATCGCACGGTCGGCACGATGTTGAGCAACCGGATATCCAAGCGCTACGGGGAAAAGGGATTGCCGGAAGACACCATTGTATTCCACGCCCGGGGATCGGCCGGACAGAGTTTCTGCGCGTTCGGGGCGCCCGGCCTCACGTTCCACGTACGGGGCGACGCCAACGATTATTTCGGCAAAGGCCTGTCCGGCGCTAAACTCACGATTCAACCGGAAGCGGAAGCCGATTTTGAGCCTGAAAAGAACATCATAATCGGAAACGTCGCCTTCTACGGAGCGACCAGCGGCCAGGCGTTTATCCGGGGCAAAGCCGGCGAACGATTTTGTGTGCGCAACAGCGGGGTCCGCGCCGTGGTCGAAGGCCTGGGCGATCACGGCTGCGAATACATGACCGGCGGACGAGTCGTGGTGCTTGGCCATACCGGCCGGAATTTCGCCGCCGGCATGAGCGGCGGCGTGGCGTACGTGTACGATGCCGTCGGCGATTTCGGAAGCGCCCGGTGCAACCTGGAAATGGTCGAGTTGGAACAGGTCACCGAGAGCGACGACATCGCCGAACTGCGCGACCTGATCGAGCAGCATATTCATTATACGGACAGCGAGCCGGCCAAACGGATTTTAGACGGCTGGTCCTATACGTTGACGCAATTCGTCAAGGTCATGCCGACGGATTACAAGCGCGCCTTGGAACGACTCGCAAAGGAAAAGGCCGAGTCGACGGAACCGGCGATGGCCATTTGAAAGGCAACGGTCTGCTTTCAGCACATCCCAAAAGGATAAAGAAGAATGGGTAAAATAACCGGATTCAAGGAATTTACACGCGAGCTGCCACGCAAACGGTCAACCGCCGAGCGGGTACGGGATTATAAGGAGATTTATCTGCCGTTTTCGGAAGATAAGATCCGGAACCAGGCCGCGCGTTGCATGGATTGCGGTGTCCCAACCTGCCACGCCGGATGTCCCTTGGGCAATATCATCCCGGACTGGAACGACCTCGTGTACCGGAACTTGTGGAAAGACGCCATCGACCGTCTGCACGCGACCAACAACTTCCCGGAATTCACGGGCCGACTCTGCCCCGCCCCATGCGAAGAGGCCTGTGTTCTTTCCATCAACGAACCCGCCGTCACGATCGAAGAAATCGAAAAGCAGATCATTGAACGCGCTTTCAACGAAGGCTGGGTATTGCCGATACGGCCCGAAACGCGCACGGACAAGAAGATTGCCGTCATCGGTTCGGGCCCGGCCGGACTGGCCGCCGCACAGCAATTGAACCGGGCCGGACATTTCGTCACCGTGTACGAACGCGATCATAAGATCGGCGGTTTGCTGCGTTACGGGATTCCCGACTTCAAGATGGAGAAATGGGTTATCGACCGACGCATTGATCTGATGGCGTCCGAAGGCATCACGTTCAAGACCGATGCGGTACTGGGACAGAACATCCCGTTCGACGAGCTGGAGGCCTATGAAGCGATCGTCCTGTGTGTCGGCGCTACCGTCGGCCGCGATCTTCCGGTGGAAGGCCGCGACTTGGAAGGTATTGTACCCGCCATGCATTTTCTCGCGCGTCAAAACCGCGTGATTGGCGGCGAACCGCTGGAAGAAAACGAAACACTCAATGCGAACGGCAAACATGTCATCGTCATCGGCGGCGGTGATACGGGCAGCGATTGCATCGGTACGGCCAATCGGCAGGGCGCTTTATCCGTTACCAACTTCGAGCTTCTCCCGAAACCGCCCAAAGGCCGGCCCGAAGCCCAACCGTGGCCGTTCTGGCCGATGCGTTTGCGGACGAGCTCCTCGCATGAGGAAGGCGTACATCGCGAATGGAGCATCAATACCAAGCGATTCCTCGGTGAAAACGGGGTGGTCAATAAACTCATTACAACCCATATCGAATTCGAGCCGGACCCGGACGGAGGCCGCCCGCGCATCAAGGAATTGCCCGGCACGGACAAGGAATGGCCGGCGGACCTGGTCCTGCTCGCGCTCGGATTTACCGGGCCCGAACCCGGCGGCGTGGTGGAACATCTCGGCGTTGCGCTCAATGAGCGCGGAAATATCAAGTCGGACGAAAACTACGCAACCAACGTTCCCAACGTCTTCGCCGCCGGCGACGGACGTCGCGGGCAATCGCTGATCGTATGGGCCATCTCCGAAGGACGCGAAGCCGCGCGCGCCGTCGACCTGCATCTGATGGGCAAAACCGAACTCCCCACCAAAGGGCCCGGCGACCTGCCGCGATGACCGGAACAAGTCATCCCGACACAAAGCGAACCGTCGTCCTGACCGGCGTCACTAAAGGGTTGGGCCGCGCCATGGCGCTCGAACTGATTGAGCGCGGCCATACGGTGTGTGGATGCGGCCGTTCCGAACGGCTGATCCGCGAATTGGCCGAGCGATTCGACGCGCCTCATCGGTTCGAGGTCGTGGACGTGACGTCCGATGACGCCGTCGCACGCTGGGCGGATGACCTGCTCGCGGCGTACGGGGCGCCGGATCTCTTGATCAATAACGCGGCGTTGGCCAATGAGCCTGCGCCGTTATGGACCGTTCCGGCGGACGAGTTCTCGCGCATTATCGACGTGAACATCAAAGGCGTATATCATGTCATTCGCGCGTTTCTACCCGCCATGATTCAACGAGGCAAAGGCGTGATCGTGAATTTCAGTTCCGGTTGGGGCCGCTCGACCTCTCCGGAAGTCGCGCCCTATTGCACGACCAAATGGGCCGTGGAAGGTATGACCCAGGCCATGGCACAGGAATTGCCCGACGGGTTGGCGGCGGTGGCCTACAGTCCGGGAATTATCGATACCGATATGCTTCGCACGTGTTTCGGAGCCGGTGCGGCCAATCATGAAAAACCGGATACGTGGGCGCGCAAGAGTGTTACGGTCCTGCTCAATCTGGGACCTCGCGATAACGGGCGCTCTATCTGAATCATATTCTCATTGTCAACGCCCCTGAATATCTGGTAGCGTAGCCACTCGCTTGGAATGCCGAAGCGATGAGAAGCTCTCCGGAGGGGAGCCATTCATGAGTAGCGCGGAGGGTGTGGTGGCATGAAAGTTGGCATAAAAAGACCTGCAAAACGACTGCACACAGGGCAATGGAAAGCGTTGTGCGGTGTGTTGGTCATGGTATCCGCCATTTCGCTGGTCTGGGCCATATTGGCGTCCGCCACGCTCATGCAACGCGAACGCGATATGGACAACATGTCGGAGGAATTAAACGATTTGCGCGAAGACCTCCGCCGTTGGGAAGAACGCGAAGCGGCCGACGCGCAAGCGGATCCCCTGCTCGACGAGTATCTTGACGATATCGTACCGCCCGACGCCGATGACCCGGATATCGATCCGTTCGCCCTGTTTGACGATGATGATATCCCTCCACCGCCTGAGGACCTCGACGAGGACGTCGACATCGAACCGCCTACGGACGAAGATTGAGTCCGACCTTCTTCCTCAGAGTGTCGTAGACCCACACCATCAACGGTTCCAGGTTCCGGACATCCTCCTCGTTATACTTCAATAACCGCTCACCGGCCTCTTGGCTGCCCCGTTGATATTCGCGCCATAAATAGACGGCATCCCATCCGCTCAGGTCGCGTGTCTCCTCGGTGCGCGAGAGGCCGCGTTCCATTTCGATCCGCTTCAACCCGCCTGTGTAACCCAGTCGACGTAAAGGCCACATGAGATCGATGTGCACATGATTGAACAGGTTATAGGGAAAGCGGGACCGGATGATCGGCATATCGAAACCGGCGCCGTTATAGGTCACAATCACAGCTGCCTCTTCAAGGGCTTCCCGGGCGTCCTCCAGGTTCTCGCCCTGCACGAAAGCCCGAAATGACGCGCCGTCATATATGCCGATCACCGTGATGTTGTTATCGAATCCGTCCGTTTCGATATCGACATATAGCGTTCTTTCCCGTAACGGATCAAAGGCGCGCCACTTGGCCGCGCCGGGCAGGCATCGCTCGAAATATCCCCATTCACCGCGGGCATAGTGGTGGACCGAATCCTCAACCCGTTTTCGGGCGGCGCTGTCCCGCAAGCATGCCGGCAAGGCGGACGTCGGCGCGTTCAGTAATTCCTCCCAGGTATGGCAATCCCGTTCCCAGATTCGGCGCTCCGTTGTTTCGCCGATACCGGGGAGATGAACAAATGTGTTACGCAACATCGGAACGCTTTCCCAACCGCAGCAGAGGGGGCAGGCACAGAATGTACACCGCCGCCGCGGTCCAGACCAGGACCCGGAACCCGAAATGAATCGCGGTAAACGTCGCCAACGACGCCCCCATGACGGAGGCGAACCCGTTGATGCCCCATGCCCAGGGAACCATGGCGCTGTAACGATCGCTGACCAGTTGAAGACCGCTCGGAAACGGGACGCCCATGCAAAAGGCGAGCGGAGCAATCAATACAAAAGAAACGCCGACCCGCGCCCAATCCGGCCAACCGGCCCATGCGGAAAACAAGGGCGGAAGCACCAGGGTGAAGAGGATCGTCAACCCCACAATCCCCCCCACGGCGGCGGCCACCAACGGAAACCGATCTCCGCGCCAGCGGTCGGCAAAGAAACTGCCGCACCCCGAAAAGACCAGAAACGCCGTCAACACCACGGCCACCGCATAGATGGGATACGTCAAAAACAACATGAACTTCTGAATAAACGCAATCTCCAGAAACATGAAGGCGAGGCCCAGCGCCATGAAATACAGCACCACCCAACGGCGAGCGCCCCGCGTCTCCGTGCGACGAGCCAAGGTGATCAACGGTAACAGAATGAATATCGCGCTCGCCACGGCCCCTTGCACGATCGTGCCCAGCAACGCGATATAGCCCCACTCGATAAAAGGCACCCATTCGAACCCCATATCGCGCATCAACACGCGCAGCGTATCCCATTTGAAGAATTGGAAGAAATACGGGCGATCATCCGTCGCCGGCCGCACATCAAACAGATAGTTCTCGTAGAAACCGTCTCTGTCTGCCGACAGAATCGCCCGGGCGGACTCATAATAGATCGGTTCTTCGAGCAGCGTGAAGCGATTCACTTCATCGGGGGCCAAGCCGGGCAGCCAGGCCATGTCGAAACCACGGGATTCGCTGAACGACCGCATCGCGGACACCTGTTCCTCCGTCCAAGGGGAACGGCTCAGCAACAGCGTCCCGGCGTTCCACGACCGGATGAAGGCAATATGCGCTCCGGGATCGTCGATCCCCGCCGCTTCCGCCGCCTCCACCAGTGTCGCAAACATCTTGATGGCATCGCGCGCGGGCGTCTTCAGCCAGCGGGTAATGGCGAGCACGCCATCCGGTTCAAGATGTTCAAGATAGAGTTCAACGGCTTCGCGCGTGTAAATGTAGCTTTCGCTCAGCGCATATACGCCGGACGCCGCCGCCGTGAAGGCATCGAGCAGGGCAATCTGGATGACATCGTATTGTTCCCCTTGCGATTGCAGAAAACCGCGCCCTTCGGCGGTCACGGGTTTGATGTCGTCGCGCCCGTACAAGTCACCGGAAAACTCTTTTAACTCGGTTTCAATCAGGCGGAAGACGGACGGATCGACCTCCACAGCCGTCACCTCTTGCGCGCCGTGGCGTAGCGCCATCCATACATCGCTGCCGCCGCCCGCCCCGATCACCAGCACGCGCGGATCCGTAACGACTTGATACGCGAGAGCGGGCGTAACGTACTCCATGAAAGCAAAGGTGTCGGGGTCATCGTCGTACCGGTTCACCACGGATATAGACCCCGCATCAAAGAACAGGCCGACCTGTTCGGGCAAGGCGCCCAGTTGCGCAAACGGGTAATTGCCCAATTGCCCGGGCGTTTCGCGGATTTGCCGGGATCGCACGACCTTGACCTGCGACAACGGACTCTGCGCATCGGCCACCACCTCCGCATCCGGAAACTGTAGCGTATAGGAAAGCGCCTTATATTCCGAAACGCGAATCGGGGCCAGCCCCCGAACGCCCACCCAGAACAACGCCGCACCGAGACAGAGCGCAAAGAGGAATTTCCAGCGACGCCCCATGCCCAGTCCGATCCAACCCGCCAGAAGGAACAGCGGCACGCTCAGTAAATACGGCAACTGTTCAGGCGGAAAAAGAAAGAGGAGGCCGACCACGGTCGCGGCCCCCAGCCCGGAGCCCAGAAGATCGGTAAAATACACACGGCCCACCCGGCGCGGTACAAGAAAGAGCGCCAACGTGATACAGGTCGAGACCAGGAAGAAGGGGACGGCCAGCACCGCGTACAAGCCCAGCAAATAGCCGAACTGATCGCCTTGGGTCACAAGATGAAAGGTCTCAAAAGGGATGCGTTGCGACCACACGTAACAGAGCGGCAAACTCAAGGCCAGCAAGACCAGCGAGAGATAGAACGCCTGCCGTTCGCGCCCCGCCAGGCGCGCGCGTATCAGGGTCAGAATCGTACCGCTCGCGCCAAATCCGAGCATCGCGATACTGATGATCATATAGGCGAAATGATGCCACTGCCCGATGGAAAACACCCGCATCAGCGTCACCTGATACGCGATACCCACCGCGCTGATCAGGAACACCGCGGGAAAGATCGACGAGGGACGGGAAGCCGCCTCACTGAACTTGCGAATGATGGTCATGCCCGATCCGCCCCGTAAAATGACGCCCTGGCGCTTCGCCCATCCATGTTATTACTCAGCGTTCGCCCGTCAACGGCACGAACCGTACCGGCATGACACTGCGCTGCGTGATCGTCTCGTCTTCCTGTTTCTCCACGACCATCAATTGCTGAACCTGCATCGGCGGCCCGACAGGTATGATCATCTTCCCGCCCGGCTTGAGTTGCTCGACCAACGGCGGCGGAATATGCGTCGCGGCCGCGGTCACAATAATCCCGTCGAACGGGGCGTGCTCTTCCCAACCGAAATATCCGTCCCCTTCCTTCACGGTCACATTGTCATAGCCCAGCCGGGCCAGACGTTCGGTCGACAGCTCGGCGAGCGCCGGCACGATCTCGATGGTATAGACATGTTCAACAAACTCGGCCAGCACGGCGGCCTGATAGCCCGAGCCCGCCCCGATTTCCAGGACCACATCGCCTTCCTCGACCTGCAGCATCTCGGTCATCGCCGCGACAATGTAGGGTTGCGATATCGTTTGTCCGTGGCCAATCGGCAGGGGCCGGTCGGCATACGCCACTTCCCGCAAGTGATCATCCACGAATTCGTGGCGTTCCACGCTGCGCATGGCTTTCAGCGTCGCCGGATCGTTGACGCCCCGCAATTCAATCGTGTTTTTCACCATATGCTCCCGTCGTTCTTTAAACTCGTCATCTTCCGTTCCGGCATATCCGGAAACGGTTAAACCACATGTCAACAGCGCGGAGAAAACCGTCTTGCGCCAGTATGTATTCATCCCATACTCCTTATCGTTAAATACGGTTGCTGCAGTTATACTCTCAACCCGACCGTCCGGAATTCAAGCCTTTCCCAAAAGGAATCGGCGGACATCGGCATTGCATTCCGTGCCCGGCTTATCTATCGTACCGCTTTCACGGTGTGTATAGAGGGAGAAAAGATATGATTGAGAAAGACAAAACGTATGTGGTCATGGGCCTATTGGATTCGGATTCCATCGCTTACGCCATCGGGCAGGTGATCGAACAATGGGGCGGGAAGGTCATCTTTACGGTTCAGAACGAACGGATGAAGCGCATTTTCTTCGATCGCAACAAGAAATGGGCGCAGGAAGACAAGGACCGGCTGAACATCAAGTACTGTGACGTGACGGTCGAAGAGGAAGTCGAACGCTTATTCGCCGACATCGGGCCGATTGCCGGCGTTACGCATTCGATTGCATTCGCCAATCCGAAAACCTGTCTCGGTCCCGAATTTCATACGGACGCCCATGAAGACCTGAAAAACGGGTTTCATATCAGCGCGGCTTCCCTGGCCACCGTGACCAAATTCGCCCAACCGCAAATGTCCGAGGGCGGTGGTATTGTGACGCTCAGTTTCGCCTCCCAACTGGCTTTCGCGTATTACAATTGGATGGGGGTAAACAAGGCGGCGCTCGAAGCCACGGTACGCGCCCTCGCCCGGCGTCACGGCAAGGATCTATTACGCGTCAATGCCGTCTCCGCCGGCCCGGTCAGCACGAAGGCGGCGGGCGCCATTCATGGCTTCGAAGAATTGGGCAAGACCTGGGAACGGATCAGTCCCCTCCCCTGGGACCCGATCGGCGATAAACTCGAAGTGGCGCATGCGGCCGCCTTTCTGATGGGTCCCTACTCCAAAAAGATCAGCGGCCAGGTCCTGTACGTTGACGGTGGCGCCTCGGTGATCGGCGGCGAATTGCTCCCGCACGAACGACCCTGAGTCGATCCATTTGATTAAGGGGCGCTCCTGGCCGATATTGTTTGAGACAAACCTCTCATTCGATGAAGCCCATGAATAAATGCATGTCATCCATATTGCTGATCGGGTTGCTGACTATCGCCCCTGCTCTCCACGCCGGGGAATCGATTCCCTTGACCAGTCGGACCACGTCCGAGTTTCCGGTCTCGCTCTCGCTTCAACACGAGGCCGACGCAGCGCTGAACCGGGCTTATGCGTGGTTACGCGATCAACAGCATGAGGACGGTTATTGGTCGAATGCGGAATTCCCGGCCATTACCGGACTGGCCGTGTGGGCCCTCGTGCGCGGCGGCGAACAGAACGAGGAGGCCATCGAGCGGGGGGTGGAATACCTGCTGTCCATGGTCCGGGATGACGGCGGGATCTATGCGGACCCGGCAGAGACGCGGCGCGGCGGAGGGTTGAGCAACTACAATACGGCCATCTGCATGGTGGCCCTGCACCAGGTCGGACGTCCTGAATTCGTGCCCATCATCCAGCGCGCACGGGAATTCGTGGCCAGGAGCCAATTCCTCGATAGCGAAAGCATGTATTACGGTGGCATGGGCTACGATGCGGACACCGACCGGAAGTATGCCGATCTTTCCAACTCGTATATCGCTTTCGAAGCCATGCGGCTGACGGAAAGCGTCGAAGACCTGCGCACCGAAGGCGAGCCGGTAGACCTGAACTGGGACGCGGCGATCGAATTCGTGCAACGCATCCAGAACCTCCCGGAATATAATGAACAGCCTTGGGTCAGTGACTCGCCGCGCAATCTCGGGGGCTTTGCTTATCATCCGGACGACACACGGGCCGGCACCTATACGGATGATGACGGCGTGGTACGTTTCAACTCACATGGAAGCATGACCTATGCGGGCATGCTGAGTTTCATTTATGCCGAAGTCGATAGAAACGACCCGCGGGTACAATCCGCCGCCGATTGGGCGATCCGACATTGGACCCTGGAAGAAAATCCCGGTGCGGGCAACGAAGGGCTCTACTATTATTATAACGTCCTCTCAAAAGGGTTGGCGGCGTATGGTCAGAACCAGTTCATACGCGAAGACGGCGAACCCTTGAACTGGCGGGAGGAAACGGTCGAAAAGATCGTGGCTGTCCAACGAATACTCGACGGAACCGGGAAGGGATACTGGGTAAACGATGTCGGGCGCTACTGGGAAAACGATCCGGTTCTGGTGACCGCCTATTCGCTCATCGCCCTGCAAACCGCCCTCGGCATGTAGGACCCTTCACACCGTTTCGACCGGTCTATTCGCCGTCCATTTCCTTGAAGAGCCGGAACAGCGCGCTGTCCGTACCGAGTATGAGCGCGCTATTGCCGCCCAAGGCATTTTCGTACGCCTGCAACGTCCGCAGGAAACCGAAAAACTCCGGATCGGCATTGTACGCTTCCGCGTAAATATTGATGGCCTCGGCCTCCGCCCCGCCCCGTATCCGTTCGGCGCGTTCAACGGCTTCACTTTGAATCGTGGCCAGTTCCCTTTCCATCTCGCCCAGCCGTTGCTCCGCACGTTCCTGACCAAGCGAACGGAAACCGGCGGAAATCTTCTGCAACTCCGCATTCATCTGGCGGTACACATTCTCCTCAATGGCAGCGGTGTACTGAACCTGCTTGATTAGAATATCCTTGAGCTCGATGCCCAACCCGATTTCCGTCAAGCGCCCCCGGGCTCTCTCCAGGATCCCGTCAATAACCACCGGGCGTCCGGCAAGATAATTCCCGTCCGCATCCCGCTCCAAGGGCGGCATCTCCCCGCCCATGGTGGTCAGGTCCAGATCTTCGGCGGCGATTTCTTCGCCCTCTTCCATGACGATCGCCGGCATATCCTCTTCACGGTCCAGGATCATATTGCTGCTGCGCACCACTTCGAAGAGATCGTATTGGCCGATCTCATTGCGTACGGCGCCTTCAATGATCCCGATCAGACGCGCGTTGGCCTGTTCCGTGGAACCGCCGATGGACTCGAGAAAGGCTCGTGCGTCGGCAATGCGCCATCGCGCCGTGACGTCAACAATGATGGCCCGCCGATCTTTGGTATAGATCGTTCGCTCCTGTCCGTCCCAACGCAACAGGCGCCGGTCAAAACGGTGTACCTGCTGCACAAATGGCAGCTTGAAATGCAATCCCGCTTCCGTTCGAGGCTCTCCGATAATCTCACCGAACTGGGTCACTATGGCTTGTTCCCATTCGGCGACGGTGAATACCGAATTGTACACCAACGCCGCGAGGCCCACGGCCAGGATCACCAACGCCACCGGCGAGGATCCGCCGAGGCGTGTACGGCTTTTCGTTTGTTGGACCGGACTCATAATCCACCTCCGCTACGGAGGTTCATGTGAGGCAGCAGCCCTTCAAGCGCGTCGTCCACCACGATAATCTCCTTCAATGTCGGCAATTTTCGTTCCATGATTTCCAGGTAGAGACGCTGACGCGTCACCTCCGGCGCAAGCTGATAGGCCTCCATCATCTCGGTAAAGCGCTGCGCTTCGCCGCGCGCGACATTCACGCGCCGCTGCCGGAACCCTTCCGCCTCGAGGACCGTGCGCTGGGCTTCACCCCGGGCGCGCGGTACGCGTTCCTGATATTCACGGGAGGCTTCCTCGAAAAACCGTACGGCGTCCTGTTCCGCGCGGTTCAAATCGTTGAAGGCGTCCAGGACCGCGCCGGGCGGGTCCACGAAGAGCAGGTTCACTTCATTGATGCGAATCCCCATGCCGAACTGGTCCGCCTGTTGCTGGATCAATTCACGCGCGCGTTCTTGAATCTCCGATCGCCCCACCGTCAAAATCAAAATACTCGCGCGATCCCCCGTGATTTCGCGCATGACCGATTGCGCGATGTCGCGCAGGGTGTTGATGGGGTCGTGTACGTTGAACAGAAAATCGCGCGAATTTTCGCGACTGAACTGCACATCCCAACCGGCCAACACGATGTTCAGGTCGCCGGTTAACATGGAGTTTTCGTCACGACCCGCCCGGGTTCCGGTAGGCCGTTCGCGCGAGCCGAAGACTTCCACGTCCACGATACGCGTGGGGACCTTGTAAACGCGCTCCATCCCGAACGGCAACTTGAAATGCAGGCCCGGCGGCGCGGTCTTGACGTGCTTGCCGAAACGAAGCACGAGCCCCTCCTCTTCCGGGGCGATCTGATAAACCATCGTCAACGCGCTCAGCACGATCAGTCCGGCCACGATCACCGAACCGATGGTTTTCAGAGGAATCTCTATAATCTTGCCTTCTACTTCAATTTTCATGACATCCCATTTCGATTGAGCCCTTTACCATACCGTCGAAACACCCGGGTTCAAGCAAAACTGCGATCGGTTCAGGAGAAACCTCTTCGGTTCGAGCGATAATGGTGCAGCATCCGAAAAAAGCGCACGGCATCGCGGACGGGATGGATCTTGCTCTGTTCGTCCCGGTAAATCACTGAAATGCGAACGGAATCTATACGGAACCCGCGATCCGAAAGATGCAACAGCATCTCCGATTCCGCCGCGAAACGATGCGATTCCGCATTCAAGAAAGGCAGCACATCGTATCGGAAAAGGCGGAAACCGCATTGTGTGTCCGGCACATACTGGCCCATCACCCGACTGATCATGGCGCTCATGACGCGATTCGTCCAGCGCCGCAGCAGGGGCATCTCCCGCAGGTGCGTCATTCGGTTCCCCAACAATACCGGAATCCCCGTGCGCGCATAAGCCTTCAGAAAGCGCGGGATATCGTCCGGATTATGCTGCCCGTCCGCATCCATGGAAATCACCACCGCATAAGCGCCCTGCATAGCGTGTCGGAACCCCGTTTGCAGCGCCACGCCCTTACCCTGGTTGCGCTCCTGACGCAGCACCTGCGCGCCGGCCGCTTCGGCCGCCGTCGCCGTATCATCATCGGACCCGTCGTCGACCACAAAGACATCGGGGACATGATGGCGTATGGCGGACACCACGCCGCCGATGCGTCGCGCTTCGTTATAGGCGGGCACCACCACGCACGCGTTGGGCGTGGCCGGTTCGTTTGCCGTTTCACTCATAGCGCTGCCCTCGATCCCGATTGGCGGGCGCGTGGGAGTTCCGCGCCGTCAGGCGGTCTCGGAATAAAGCGGGGCCTCACATTCCCGGGCACGCGCTTCCCGTACCGAGTCAAGCAATTCATCCGCCCGATACGACGAACGAACCAATGGCCCGGATGCAATCCCCTTGAACCCTTTCTCTTTGGCCTTGTCCGACAAGGCCTCAAAATGCTCCGGCGATACATACCGTTGAACCGGCGGATGGCGGCGCGTCGGCTGCAGATACTGGCCGAGCGTCAACAGTTCCACCCCCACGGCCAGCAGGTCGTCCATGGCCTGCAAGACTTCATCGTCCTTCTCGCCCAGCCCCAGCATGATGCCCGACTTCACGGCCACCCCGGGTCGGCGTCCGGCCGCGTGTTTGAGCACGGCCAGCGACCTGCCATACGCCGCTTGCGGTCGAATAATCGACTGCAGCCGGGCGACGGTTTCGAGGTTGTGATTGAACACGTCCGGTCGGGCGTCCAGCACGATATCGATCAGTTCCGGCACCCCCTCGAAATCGGGGGTCAACACCTCCACCGCCGCGCCTGGTACGCGCTCGCGTATCGCCCGGATGGTGTCGGCAAAGACGCCGGCCCCGCCGTCCGCCAGATCATCGCGCGCCACGCTGGTCAACACCACGTAATTCAGCTTCATGTCTTGCGCCGCCTGCGCCGCGCGTTGCGGTTCGTCGGCGTCGACCTGGCCCGGACGGCCCGCCTTGATGGCGCAAAACGAGCACGCACGCGTGCAGACGTCGCCCAGTAACATCAACGTCGCCGTGCCGCGATTCCAGCATTCGTGGCGGTTCGGACATTTCGCGCTTTCACATACCGTGTGCAGCGAATGATTCTTCACCAGCCCGTGCACTTCCGAAAAGTGCGCGTCGGTGTTCAACGACAATCGAATCCAAGACGGTAAACGACTCATGCAACTATCCTGCTCTTCCTCTATGGATATTGCCCCGGACGATCCAATCCCGTCGTCTCAGGTAATCCGAATAGTAAATTCATATTCTGAAGGGCGTTCCCCGCCTGCCCCTTCACCAGGTTGTCGATGTGCGAAATGACGCGCAATCGATTCGTTCGCTCGTCCACATCGACAACGAGATTGCAATAGTTCGATCCCCGCACATGCTGTGTCCCGATCGCCGCGTTCCGATCGAAGACGCGCACGAAGACGTTCTCTTCATGAAAAGCGCGATACGCCTCCAACACCCGGTCCGGCGTCAGTCCGTCCTTCAAAGTCCCGTAAATGCAACACAGAATCCCGCGACACGCGGGGACCACCTGCGGCGTAAACGTCAGCCGCACTTCCTGGCCGCCAAGCCGTTGCATTTCGCGTTCAACCTCCATCACGTGCTGATGCCCCGTCAGCCGGTACGCGTTCATCTGGTCGTAGCGCGCCGGATAATGAAACACCGGGGCCGGCTTCTTGCCCGCACCGGAGACGCCCGTCTTCGCGTCGCAAATCAGGCTGTCGAGCTGTACGAGGTCATGGCGTATCGACGGGGCCAGGCCGAGAATGGAGGCGATCGCAAAACACCCCACGTTCCCCACCAGCCGTGTCTCTTCGTTCAAGTCCGAACGATGCAGTTCGGGCAGGCCATAAACGGATTCAGGCAACAGATCAACGGCCTTGTGATCCGGGTCCAGCCCGATGCGCGTGGCATAGGCCGCATACTCTTCGGGTGTGCGAAAACGGAAATCGCCGCTGAAATCGATGACTTTCGCGCCTCGCTCCAATTCGGTTCGCGCATGGCGCATGGCCACACCGTCCGGCGTGGCAAAAAAGACCACGTCGACGGGCTCGCTCGCCGCCGGATCGTCCGGCGCAACGATCGGGATATCGCAATACCCCGCCAAATGCGGATACAACGCGCTCATCGGCTTGCCGACATCCGCTTGATCCACCAGCGTTTTCAGTTCCGCTTCCGGATGCGACACAAGTAATTCCGCCATGCCGCCGCCGCCGTATCCGCCTGCCCCCACAATTTTTGCCGTAATCATGACCAAACGGTATAGATAAGCGTAGAAGATGTCAAATGGCCCCGTCCGAAGGCTGATCGCGATCCGGTTACAGGCTGAAAATATAGCGAGCGCAAAGAATTTTGGCCGCATCCCATATCCGGGCTCGACTCGGCACCTATTTTTCCCACAATGCGTGACCAACTGATACACAAACGCACCTCAACGTTGACCGGGGAGACTTCGCGACATCATGACCAAGGCACTTATTGCACTGGAAGATGGGACCTGCTTCGAAGGACGGGCCTTTGCCGGACATGGCGAAGTCCAAGGCGAATTGGTGTTCAACACCTCGATGACCGGATACCAGGAAATCCTCACCGACCCCTCGTATCACGGCCAGATCGTTACCCTCACCTACCCCCTCATCGGCAATTACGGCGTCAACGACGAGGATATCGAATCATGGAAACCGCATGCGGCCGGATTCATCGTCAATGAAGCGTGCCGACGCCCCAGCAATTGGCGCAGCACCCGATCGCTTCAAGACTATCTCGAAGAAAACGGCATTCTCGGCGTCGACGATGTCGATGCGCGCGCAGTCACCCTGCACATTCGTTCGCGTGGCGCCATGAAATGCGTCATGTCCACCACCGACCTCGATCGGGACAGTCTCGTTGCAAAAGCCGAACGCTCGCCCGGCCTCGTCGGACGCGACCTGTCGAGTGAAGTCAGCACGGCCGACTCGTATGACTGGCCCGCAACCAACGCGCGTGCCCGTGTTGCCGTGCTGGATTGCGGGATCAAACGAAACCAGTTACGCCTGATGGCGGAACGCGGCGTCGCCGCAACGGTCTTCTCCAATAGCGCCGCCGCGGCGGATATCCTTGCCACCCAATCGGACGGCCTGTTCATCTCCAACGGCCCGGGCGATCCGGACGCCGTGCCGCACGTCATCCAGACCATCCGCGAACTCGTCGAAAGCGGGTTACCCACGTTCGGAATCTGTTTCGGCCATCAATTGCTCGCCCTCGCGCTCGGCGGCGCCACGTATAAAATGAAATTTGGACATCGCGGCGCAAATCAACCGGTCAAAAACCTGCAAACCGGCTTGATCGAAATCACCTCGCAAAATCACGGGTTCTGCGTGGACAAAGACTCCCTGAACCCGGACCATGTCGAGACCACGCACATCAACCTCAATGACGGCACGTCCGAAGGCCTGCGCCACAAGCAACGACCGGCTTTCTCGGTGCAGTACCACCCCGAAGCCGCACCCGGCCCGCACGATGCCGCGTACCTTTTCGACGAATTCGTTACGTTGATGGAGAAACACCGCCGATGATCATGATGCTACCATCCTATTGGAGGGGTAATTCAAACTGACATGAAAGCCCACGATTGGATTGCCGTTCTGGATTTCGGCTCGCAATACAGCCAGCTTATCGCCCGACGCATACGCGAGCAGCAGGTCTATTGCGAAATCCTGCGGCACGACACAACGGCGGACACCCTGCGCGCACGGGCGCCGAAGGGCGTGATCCTGTCCGGCGGGCCGGCCAGCGCAACGGCCGCCGGCGCGCCCGATTGCGATGCCGCCCTGTTCGACCTGGGCCTGCCGGTGCTCGGCATCTGTTACGGCATGCAATTGATGGCCGCCAAACTCGGTGGACGCGTTGCGCCCGGCGCGAAACGCGAATACGGGCGGGCCGCCATCACGGTCATCGAACAGAACCGGCTGTTTAACGATCTGCCCGCCGAACTCACCGTTTGGATGAGTCATGGCGATCAGGTCGGCCAGCTCCCGTCCGGTTTTCGCGCGCTCGCCAACACGCCGTCCTGCCCGGTCACGGCCATGGCCGATCCGGAACGCGGCTTCTACGGGCTGCAATTTCATCCGGAAGTCGCACACACCGCTCATGGCACGGATATATTACGGCGTTATCTCTTCGACGTGTGCGGCTGTGCGGGCGATTGGACCATGTCGCAATTCATCGCCGAAAACGTCGAGGCTATCCGTGAGCGCGTCGGCAATGATCATGTCTTATGCGGCCTGAGCGGCGGTGTGGATTCCTCCATCGCCGCCGCCCTGATTCATCGGGCCATCGGCGATCAACTGCATTGCGTATTCGTGGATAACGGCTTGTTGCGCCACGGGGAAGCGGAACAAGTCGAACACACCTTCGGGGAACATTTCGGAATGGACCTGCGCGTGGCGCGCGCGCAGGACCTCTTCCTCGACCGGCTCGCCGGCGTGCTCGATCCGGAACAGAAACGCAAGATCATCGGCGGCACATTCATCGAGGTATTCACGGAACACGCCCGCGCGATCGGACCGATGAAATTTCTTGCCCAGGGCACTTTGTATCCCGACGTCATTGAAAGCCGGTCGCCCATCGGCGGACCTTCGGTGACGATCAAGAGCCATCACAATGTCGGCGGATTGCCCGACGATCTCGCGTTCGAATTACTCGAACCCCTTCGCGAACTCTTTAAGGACGAGGTCCGGGTCCTCGGTCGCGAACTCGGCGTGCCGGACGAAATCGTGGATCGCCAACCTTTTCCTGGACCGGGCCTGGCCGTGCGTATTCTGGGCGAGGTCACGCGCGAACGCGTTGCGCTGCTGCAGGAAGCGGATCTCCGTGTGCAGGAAGAGATTGCGAAACTACCGACATACCGGGATATATGGCAGGCCTTCGCCGTCCTGCTTCCGGTGCAAACCGTCGGGGTCATGGGCGACGAACGGACCTACGAACACGTCGCCGCCGTACGCGCCGTGCAAAGCCTGGACGGCATGACCGCCGACTGGTTCCGGCTCCCCTACGACACGCTCGGCGCCATTTCGAACCGGATCATCAACGAGGTCCGGGGGATCAACCGCGTCGTGTACGATATCAGCTCCAAACCACCGGCAACCATTGAGTGGGAATGAGGCAGAATTGAAGAGCAGCTCGCAAAGAACGGCAGGACGAACTTCCAACGATAGGAAAAGTGACCCGTTTTTGTTTCCAATGATTGGAAAAATGGGCGCGTTTTTTTCCAACGATTGGAAAAACAGGCCTTTTTCACTTCCAACGATTGGAAACTGTTCCAATCGAATATCAACAATCGCACATCGAAAATCCATCCATGCCTAAACGAACAGACATCAAGAAAATCATGCTCATTGGATCAGGCCCGATTGTCATCGGCCAGGCCTGCGAATTCGATTATTCCGGAACGCAAGCCTGCAAGGCCCTGCGCGAAGAGGGATACGAGGTGATCCTGATCAACAGCAATCCCGCCACGATCATGACCGACCCGGAGATGGCGGATCGCACGTATGTGGAGCCGATCACGGCGGAAGCGGTGCGGAAGATCATCGCCCGGGAACGGCCCGACGCGCTGCTGCCGACGCTCGGCGGCCAGACCGGGTTGAACACGGCCCTGGAAGTGGCGGAAGCGGGAACACTGGAAGAGTTCGGCGTGGAGTTGATCGGCGCGAAGGTCGAGGTCATCCAATGCGCCGAGGACCGGGAACTGTTCAAGGCCGCAATGACGCGCGCCGGCCTCGAATGCCTGAAAAGCGAACGGGTCAACAGCATCGAGCGCGCCAAAGCGGTCGCGCAAGATATCGGGTATCCGATTATCGTCCGCCCGAGCTACACCCTCGGGGGTACCGGCGGGGGCACGGCCTATGACGAGGAGGAGCTGGAACGGATTGCCGGGGGCGGCTTGAAGGCCAGCCGCGTGCACGAAGTGTTGCTCGAAGAATCGGCGCTCGGCTGGAAGGAATACGAGATGGAAGTCGTTCGGGACCGGAACGACAATTGTATCATCGTCTGTTCTATCGAGAACCTCGACCCGATGGGCGTCCATACGGGCGACAGCATCACCGTGGCCCCCACGCAGACCTTGACGGACGCGGAATACCAACGGATGCGCGATTGGAGCATCAAGGTCCTGCGCGAGATCGGCGTAGATACCGGCGGTTCCAATGTGCAGTTCGCGGTCCATCCGGAAACGGGCCGCATGGTGGTCATTGAAATGAACCCGCGCGTATCCCGCAGTTCGGCGTTGGCCAGCAAAGCCACTGGCTATCCCATTGCGAAGATCGCCGCGAAACTGGCCGTCGGTTATACGCTGGACGAATTGCCCAACGACATCACGCGCGATACCCCGGCAAGTTTCGAGCCGACGATCGATTATTGCGTGGTCAAGGTGCCGCGGTTCGCCTTCGAAAAGTTTCCCGGCGCCGATCCTAAACTGGGCGTCAGCATGAAGTCCGTGGGTGAAACCATGGCCATTGGCCGCAATTTCCGGGAAGCCGTGCAGAAGGCGTTTCGCGGCCTGGAAATCGGCGTCGCCGGAATGGATTTGCGCGCGGAGGATCTGGTGAACAAACCGGAAATCGAGACGGAATTGGCCCGCACGGATACGGACAGGCATTTCAATGTCAAATACGCGTTGAAACACGGATACTCCATTGAGCGCATCGCTGAACGTACCGGGATTGATCCGTGGTATATCGATCAGTTTCAACAGATCGTGGAAATTGAGCAACGGCTCGCAGACGCCCCCGCCCTGGACGCCGCGCTCTTGCGCGAAGCGAAGAAATCCGGGTTCTCGGATCGGCAGATTGCCGCCTTACGCGGCGCCGAGATGTCGGAAACGGATGTACGCCGCGAACGCATCGCGGCGGGCGTGAAGCCGGTGTATCGGTTGGTGGACACTTGTGCCGGCGAATTTGAAGCGTATACGCCCTATTATTATTCGAGTTACGCCGACCGGGACGAATCACGACCGTCGTCGCGCAAGAAGGTCATCATTCTGGGGAGCGGTCCCAATCGAATCGGCCAGGGCATCGAATTCGATTACTGTTGTGTACATACCGTCATGGCGCTGCGCGAATTGGGTTACGAGACCATCATGGTCAACAGCAATCCCGAAACGGTCAGCACGGATTACGATACGGCGGACAAACTCTATTTCGAGCCGTTGACCTTCGAGGATGTGATGAACATCTACGAAAATGAAGGGGCGCTGGGCGTCATCGTCCAGATGGGCGGCCAGACACCTCTGAATCTGGCCGTACCGCTGATGCACGCGGGCGTGCCGATTCTGGGGACCTCGCCGGAAAGCATTGATCGCGCCGAGGACCGGAAACATTGCCGCGCGTTGCTGGACAAGCTCGGCCTCAAACAGCCGGAGAGCGATACGGCCCTGACTGTGGAAGAAGCGCTGACCATCGCCCGGCGAATCGGTTATCCAGTCATGGTGCGCCCGTCTTATGTGCTCGGCGGACGGGCCATGATGGTGGCGTACAAAGACGAAGACATCGAACCGTTTGTCCGCGCGGCATTGAAGATCAGCCCGGGCTTCCCCGTGCTCATCGACCGCTACCTCGAAGGCGCGATCGAGGTCGATGTCGACTGCGTGTCCGACGGGCAACAGGTTTATGTCGGCGGCGTAATGCAACACGTCGAGGCCGCCGGCGTGCATTCCGGTGACAGTGCCTGCGTGGTCCCCCCGCACAGCTTGACCCCGGACATTGTCGCGCGGATCAAGGAAGCGGTAACCGCTATTGCCCTGGAACTGAATGTCAAGGGGCTCATGAACACGCAATGGGCGGTGGTGAACGATGAATTGTACGTCATTGAAATCAATCCGCGCGCTTCCCGCACGGTCCCGTACGTCAGCAAGGCCACCGGGGTGCCCCTGGCGAAACTCGCCGCCCGTATCGCTGTCGGTCAGACTTTTGACGATATCGGTACGCCGCAACCGCCCAAGGCGATGACCTGGTTTGCGGTCAAGGAAGCCGTCTTCCCGTTCAACCGCTTTTCCGGTGTGGACCCGATTCTCGGTCCCGAAATGAAGTCCACTGGAGAAGTCATGGGCATGGATTACACGTTCGAAGCCGCCTATTGGAAGAGCCAGATCGCCGCCGGCCAGCATCTGCCGACGGAAGGACCGATCTTTCTCAGCGCCAAGGATGCCGACAAACCGTGGATTGTGGACATCGGCAAGCAGTTGGCCGAACTGGGTTTTGAGATCCTCTCCACTAAAGGTACCGGGGCCGCCCTGCAGGAAGCGGGACTGAAAGTAACCATCCTGAACAAACTGGCGGAGCGCAAGCATCCCAATATCGTGGATCTGATGCGGGAAGGCCGGGTACGCATGATCATCAACACGCCCAGCGGACCGGTGGCGCGCGTGGACGAGGTTAAAATCCGGTCGGACACGATCCTGCGCGGCATCCCGATCATCACGACCGAGCCCGGCGCCCGCGCTACACTGGCCGCCATACGCCATGTCCGGGAACAGGATTGGGATGTTCGGGCGTTGCAGGATTATTTCGTGTAGGCCATACTCATCGAATGGTAACGGAACCTGCCCCATGAACCGGTCCATCATGGCTGTAGCGGCGGCGCTCTATCTGATCGGCGCCACGATCCATCTGGAGATCTTCCAGCGCGAACCGGGCACGATCTGGGGCGACGCGGGCGACGGGTTCTTTAATCTATGGGTCATGAAACATGTGACCGATTCCACGGCCCGCGGCGAGGTGCAATGGGCTGATGCACGTATCTTCTGGCCGGAAAACGAAGACGCATTTTTCTGGTCGGACAACCTGATGGCCTTTGCGCCCGTGTTCGGATTGGCCCGCGGATTGACGTCGGACCTGTTCGACGCGTTCTGGTGGACCGGCTTGATCTTGTCCGCCCTCCATTTCGGCGCGTTGCTCTTTCTCTTCACGCAGGGGTACCGGCTCGTCAGACATCGGTATCCGACCCTGCCGGACCATGCGGCGTGGCTGATCCCGGTCTTCGCCTATCTGGGACATTTCAGTCCGGCCACCCTCATCAATTACTTCATGCACCTCCAGAATATGGCGTCGCTGGGCATCATCCTCATCATGGGCGGCGCATTGGCCTATGGCCGTTCGGGACAGCCCCGCTGGGTCGTCCTCATGGCGCTGGCCTTCGTGTCCATGGTGTGTTCGACGCCCTATTTTGCCGTCGCAGGCATGCTCATCGGTGTGACTTGGTTACTCGTGGAAATCTTCGCGAGAGGGCGGCCTTTCGTTGCGGATCTGAGTCGAATCTGGTGGTTGTTTCCGGTCTCGGCAATCGGTGTCATCTATCCGGTCCTGGGCTATCTCCGGGTTGATCGAATCGATCATCTGCCATCGGATATCAACACGTTTGCCATTGAATGGTCGGACCTGATTATGCCGGCGTACGGCCTTACGTATCGTCTGCTGCAAAACGGGATGGCCCACATCAGCCTCGCGGATCATGAACAGATCGCGTGGCTCGGAACGGGGCTGCTCGTCGGCCTGCTGGTCATGGCGCTTGATTCCTGGCGACGCGGCGCCCTGCCCGGAGCGCATTGGCTTCGGTCGCCTCTGGGCTGGGTCGTGGTTCTGTCTCTGGTCCTGCTTCTCTTGAAGATCAGGGAGTTCCGCCCTTTTCTCGCATGGTACGGCCTGTTGTTTATCGGCCTCTGTTATGCGGGCGCCGTCTACCTGCTCGTACGCGCCCGCGCAAGAAGTCCGTTTGTGTATGGCGTCGGATTTTCAGTGCTGATCATGATCCTGTTGTACGGCGTCGCGTTCGGCCCGCACGGATACTATCTCGCCGAGCGTGCGAATCCTTCTATTTGGGGGTTCTTTTCGCTCTGGCTGCCGGGCTTCACCGGCATGCGCGCGGTGGGACGCATGGCCGCGCTCGGCCAAATCCTCCTGCTCTTCCTCTTCTCCGTCTGGTGGTGGACGCAACGAGTGCAAGCGGCAACGCATCGGGCGCGAAGGACGCGCCTTATGCTGTGCATCGTATTGATCTGTACGTTACAGGCGCTGGACCATTCCCCTGTTCGCGCAGTTTCCGAGCGATTCAATGAAGCGCTCGTCCGCCCCAGCACCGACGAACAGGACTTCTTTTCGCGGATCGAAGGTACGCTCGTCGTCTTCCCGGCCACGCCGTTCTCCCGCAATACCGCGCATATGCTGTATTTCTCGCACTTCCCGGAATTGGTTCTGATGAACGGATATTCAGGGCGATCAACGGAGCGTTGGGACGAGGTCATGCGTTTGGAGCATCGCCACGGGCGCGGCGCACCGGAAGCCGTCCTTGAGGCCGTCCGGTCCGGCGTAAACCATGTGGCATTCCGTCTCGACCGCATGTCGCCGCCGGTCATGGACAATCCCGTGTTTGAAAACGAGCGCTGGCAGGTCTTCCGGGCGGACGCCATCGACCCGGAGGCATCGGCGAATTAGGGCATGCGCAATGTCGGTTCCGGCTCTTCCTCTTCCGATTCATCGAGAATCGAGGACAGATCGGCATGTTTCGGGAAGAGCGGCGTAATGAACGCGTAGATGAAGCACGACGCCAAAATGGTCAAGGCCGCCGCCACGGCAACTTCCATGCGCAGGAACAGGAACGTCACGATGAGAATGCAGGGGATGAAACCGATCAAAGCCTTCGTCGGTTTCGGATAGCGGATATTCGATACCTGCAGAATCAGGAACAACACCGTGCAGGTCCAGATCAGGGTCGCCATCGGGCCGGACTGAAGCACCGCCGCGTCCGTATTGAACAGGCCGGATTCCGCCACAAACACGAACATCGAAAGCCAGCACGCATTGACCGTGATGGGCAGTCCTTGAAATCCGCGTTGCCCCCGGAACGGATCCTTAATGCGAAAGCGCGACAGCCGCATCACACCCGATACGACAATGGCGGAGGCGAGCAGAAAACCGAGCGCGCCGAAATCCTTCAGGGCCGCTTCATAGGCCAGCATCGCCGGGGCAATACCGAAACTGGTCATATCCACGTACGTATCCAGTTCCGCGCCGAATTTGGAGGTTCCTTTGACCAATCGCGCCACGTTTCCGTCAAAGCCATCGAGCAACATCGACAGCATGATCATTTGCGAGGCAATAAGGAATTCGCCCCGGCCGCTCATCAGCAGGCTGTAGAACCCCGCCATCATGGCCGCCACCGTAAACAGGGCAGGCAGCACTTGTCTCCAGGTAATCATCTGGATTCTTTCCGAGCAGTCGCGACGACGGTTTCGCCCGCCCGAACACGATCGCCCTTTCTTATAGTGACCTCCACGTCCGCGGCCGGCAGATAAATATCCATCCGCGACCCGAACTTCATCATTCCAATACGGTCACCCTTACTCAAATTCTGTTCAATTTCCAGCCAATAAACGACCCGACGCACCACCGGCCCGACGATTTGCTTAACCAGGCAGCGGGTTTCATCGCCCTCGATCAATATCGAACTGTGCTCATTATGTTCGGATGACGCGTTACTGATTGTCAATAAATGTTTACCCGGCGTATAGGCCAACCCTTTCACTCGCCCACCCAGTGGCGCCCGATTCACGTGCACATCAAAGGGATTCAGAAAGATACTGATCCGTGTTGTGTCCGTATTCAGGTATTTTTCTTCCCGGACGGCTTCAACGGCCCGGACCACGCCATCCGCACCGGACACGATCGATCCGGGCTCCGTTGGCGCCGTTCGCTCCGGATCGCGGAAAAAATACACAAAAAAGGCTACGGCAACCGCCGCAAGCACAAGCAATCCGCCCCCCGCCCCGGGTCGTCCGAAAAAAAGCAATATCGCGCCGAGACCGCCCAACAGAGCGCCCGACCCGAAAATAAGGCTGTAACCGTCTTTAACAATACGCATATATGATGTGTCCTTGGGAACAGAATCCGGCAATTTGGTGCAGGAATCAAATGAAAAGGGAAGTTAACGGATGTATCAGGGTTCAATCAGGCGAAGCGTGTCGAGAAGCGCATACCATGTTCAAATGGCCGGCGCGCCGGAGCAGGAGTTCGCGGTACCGCTGTTTGGTCGTGTCCCCGCAAAATCCCCGGGTAAGAATATCAAGAGCGGCATCCAATTTGTCTGTCAGACGGTTGAAGGTGTTACGGACCTGTTTATCGGTGAGACTTAACGCCTTCGCCAAGTGCAGAAAATCATCCTGTCGGAGGCGGCGTTTCCTACCGTTCACGGTCAAAGCGGTTTCATCCCGGTCTTCCGGTAGCAAGAGCGCAGTGGGCAGCAAATCATAAGCAGGGGCGAGATGTGCGGGGCCGCCAGGATCATAAAGCAGCGAGAAGTTTTTCAGGTGCATATCGGCGTTACCCGTCAGAAAACAGAATATGGACAGCTCAAAAAAGCGCAGTGCATCAAATCCCGGATGCTCGCAATGACGCCAGATCACTTTTCCGACCTGCTCCAGCGATCCGCTATATTTCCGTTCCGTCAGGCGGTCCGTCAACTGGCACAGGTCCTCCATGTGACGCTTGGTTGAGTCCGCGCGGTCCATGCGACGCGAGATAAACGCCCACCGCCCGTCCTGCAAGGCGATCAACCCCCCGGAAGCCGTCTGAATGCCCATGGCCTCCGCCATACGCAGAGTCACATGCTCCAACTCCGGCATTTCCGGATAAGCGGCCACCGGCGGCTTTAGAATCAAATCGCCCTCCATGCCAACCAGCGTCAGGCGACCATGACTCTTGCCGCGTTCCAGATGCAGAGACATTTTAGGTTGGACGCCGGGAACCGTGACATGCCGCCGGACTACTTGTTCCGCCAATGCATTCAGGTCGTCCCAGGAATAGGGCAGCACAGGCGGGACCGGTGAATCAAAGAGGCGACGGCTGCAGGCGACATGATAATCCTCCACGCCCTCCTCCAACAGAGCCAAACAAATGCGGCATCGGGATGGGTCATTCATCGACTTCGGCCTCCGGTTCCGGAACAACGCCCACCGCACCGATACAATCCCGGCAACAGGCCAGCAATAACCCCATGCGGTCGCGGGCATCCAGTTTCCAGGTGCGCTCGGCGATTTCCAACAGCCATCCTTCCGGTATCAATCCATCGAAGAACGGGAAGAGGCGCTTGTCAAAGTAGGGTTCGTCGCGCAGCGGGAGGGACAGGCTAACGGCCACGGCGTCGGGCAGGACGAGGTATGCCGCGTCGTACCGGAATTCGTATCCATCCGGGCGTTCGTGCAGATAACCGGCCAGGCGATCCTGCATCAAGATACGGGCCGTCCTCATGATAAATCATGCCGTTTCAGGGGAACAGGCCCCATGCAATGACCGAACAGCACCAGCACCTGATTGACCTTGTCCAAACGCAGCGAAGATTTCCCTTGCTCCAATTCCCGGACAAAACGCAACCCCACACCCGCCCGATCCGCCAATTCGATCTGCGTCAATCCCAACTCCCGCCTCTTCCGCTTAACAAACGATCTCAAAGATGTCATTGTATCACCTATCGGGTATACGATATAAAATTAAAGCTTTGGTATACCCTATCGGTGTTATCGCGAATTGCAAGCATAATATTATACCCTATTGGGTATGTTTTGTCCCTCGAACCTTGCCTCTCCAGTCTCTTCCCTTAAGTAACAGCTCTCGACTGGTCGTAACTTCCCTGGACGTAACTTCTCTGTCCCCCATCATCCAAATGACTTTGCTGTCTTTGCGAACTTCGCGGGCTTTGCGTTAAAATCTTCCGTTTCGTGAAACATGCGGGCTAAGCGATATTCAGCGCCACCCGGAAATATGCGCCATCCCATTCGGCCTCCTTTCCGATTTCCATTCAGCACCGATTGGGCATAATAAGTCTATGAACGCGACGCGTAAGCGAAGGATC
Organism: Kiritimatiellia bacterium; assembly: GCA_007136425.1. Taxonomy (GTDB): domain Bacteria; phylum Verrucomicrobiota; class Kiritimatiellia; order SLAD01; family SLAD01; genus SKZA01. The sequence continues at coordinate 2,402 of SLGY01000131.1, read as the reverse complement.
ATCCGGATTGCTCTCCTGTCTTTGGCAGCGGTATTGCTGCTGCAGAACCTACCCGCTCGTATCAGCTTTCAGGCTTTTCGTTTTCGGGCGTCGGCTGAATCGCCCGAAGGCATCGCCCTCAACGGATTTGACCGGCTGGAGGTATCGTCTGCGACGCTCTACTTTGAAGAAGCCACTCGCCAGGATTTTGATGGGGAAATAAGCCTGCTAATCCCGGCGGATACGACGATTACGCTCACCGCCGCTGGCCGGCCTCAACTGAATGAGGAACGAGGGCGCGTCGAGTTGCGGCCGGACAGCATGGAGGTGCGTGGCAACCGGGGAATCCGCTTCTATTACCGCAATACACCGGTGGCCACGACGCGTCGCCTGACAACAGCACAGTCTGAAAATGGCACACGCCTACGCGTCTTCGGCCGCTTTCACGCGATCAGCGCTTTGGCCCACTTCAGACGGTTACTGCATGATCCCGACAATCCCCAACAACTCACTCCCCCGGCAGAGGGCGACATAAACTTGGCAGGACTGGTTAAGTCCAATCATGTCTTCCGGTTTGATGAGGAATTGCACTTTCAATCCGACTCTGAACATGGCCACATACAGGCAACCGACCTCACCTACGAACATGGACGTTTCACCGCCGGCAATGTAGATGTCAACATTCGTCTGGCTGCCACCGCGCAATACCGGAACGTGGCCTTGCACGATCTGTCGGGCGGCCGGCTTGCCTTTCGTGGAGAGCTATTCTCTTCCGATGGAAAAACCTCCATTCACTACACAAACAAGATTGCTTTCGCGACGGCAGCCGCCCGGTATCGAGATGATCAATCTACCGGGTCGCTTGATAACTTGGTGCTTCACGGACAGGGGGTTCTGCACCATGCCGAAGACGGCATTGTCTCAAGAAGAGATACCCGACTGGGACTTTCAGGACGGATACACGACATCTTGTACACAGACACCCGTAATGACATCCGCGTTCCCCTTCTTGATTTCACACGCGCCGATTTCGCAGTTCTGTTTGATGATCAGGAGCAGGCCGTTCCCATAGCAGAGTTCACAACCAACCAAGTGCGCCTTACTGAAGCCGATGCCTACCCGGCTCTTACGCTTCGGGCATCCGACACGTTCGTGATTGAAGAGATCGACTGGAAGTATGAAGAGGATCGGCCCCAACTACGCATAGACGGAGGGGAAATAATTCTTGAGCCCTTCACACTCCACACAACCGAAAATCTCGCGGAGATACATGCAACGAACTTGAGCCTCAGCGTTGGTGCTGAAGCACTAGAGTACACAGACAAGAGAGACGACCGTCACATTACGGCGCGTGATGCACGAGTTACCATATCCGGCGGCACAGCGAGCCTGTCGGGCGGCCAGGTGCATTTGTTGGAGACCAGCCTTTCAACGAGCATATCGGATGAATATTTTCTCTCGCTGCTAAACGATATTGCAGATTTTTATGCAGAGGATCTTCGCAATGCGCGCTTGGATATAGTGACCGGCATTGAACTGGAGGATTTTCGAAACATTCTGATCGACCGTTTCGAGGTGATTACAGCGAATTCGTTATCAGCACGCGCACATGGAAGAGTTAGAGCGATTATCGGCCCGGCCAGAGGATCGCGAGACTTCGTTGTCGATGCGGAACTATCGCTGAATTTGCCTTCTGACACAACCATCCAGAATGCGAAATTCGTCATCCTCATCCATCCACAAGATCTTAGAATTGAAGGATTCAGAGGAGACTGGAACACGGCCGCCTTTAAGGCGCTTTTGCAAGCAAGCAGATGGTGGATTTCACCGACGGGCACCAGCGATATTGAGGTGGAGCAACAGGTCAGCAGGCTCTTAGGTGATACGGATGAGGGCTCAATCGCCGACATGTTTATTCATCATGCGGCATTGTATTCGGAAGATGACGAGAACAGACTTTCACTGACCATATCCGGTCACTTCCCTTAAATTTCCCGCGCTGGGCCGCTCTACGTTGCGCTGCGAGCAAAGGCTGGTGGAGCGGAAGGGAGTCGAACCCTCGACCTTCGCATTGCGAACGCGACGCTCTCCCAACTGAGCTACCGCCCCATCAGACTTTTCGGCTCGCTGGCCGCAAACGCACGTAATTGACACCAAACCGCCCGGGATGTCAATAGCGGGCGGCCGCGCTGCTTCCTCCTTGAACAACCGAGCCGAAAATGCTTAATTCCCCTCTTCTAGTTCGGGTCCCTTTAATCATCAGGAACATCCACGGTGAGAATTGTAATCATTGGAGCCGGCAACGCCGGACAGCAGCTCGCGCGTCGTCTGACCGAGGAACGTCATGACGTCGTCATGATCGACGTCCTCGCCGCCCCGCTCAGCGAAATCGAAGGGCAACTCGATATCATGACGGTGGTCGG
>SLGY01000054.1 GCA_007136425.1 Kiritimatiellia bacterium | reverse complement strand
TCTTCGTCCATGCCGTACAACAACTCGAGCGTCACGTTACGGAACTTGACCTGATCCAATTCCACCCGCAAACCGATTCGATTAATGCCCGGCTTCAGCCATGAACCGTCAAAGGGCGCCGTCGCATCGAGCCAGCCCTGATAATCGTAGGCAATCGAGTATCCGCCGTCTTCGTCGTCCCACAAAAAGAAGATGAAATTGCGATGCGCAAGTGACGGCCACGCAATCTCCAACTCCGTCACCGGTTCCTCATTGACCACCACCTCGGGTTTCTTCGCCGTACCTTGTTGCCAGATTTCCAGCCGCAACAGGGCCAGAATCGGCTGACGCGGAATGTCGACGGTAAACGAACGCGTGGAGTGACGCCATATTTCGTCCGGCACGGACCATACATGCATTCGTTCGAACGTCGGCGCGCCGCGATCAGGCGCATCGGCGGTGCGCGGATTGGGAATCAGCGAACGGGCAAAGTGGGACGGTTCATGGAAGCCCCGCGCGGCGACCGCTCCCGTCTGCGTCGCCTCATCCTCCGGCGACGGCTGTGCAAACGCACCGCTCACAACGATCGCAAGCGCGCAGGCGGACGATAACAGCGTAATGGGGAATCTCCTCATATTCCGGCGTGGAGCGTATCAACGCCGGTTGCGTCAGGCGAGAAAAAACGGCTATTCATTACACGATGTGAATAGTAGCATGGCCCCATGCTTACGATGACAATATTGATTTTGGCGGCCTATTTCGTCGGCGCCATCCCGTTTGCACTTCTACTCGGACGATTGAAAGGCGTGGATATCCGGGAGATGGGCAGCGGCAATGTCGGGGCGACCAACGTCTTCCGATCGGTCGGCAAAGGTTGGGGCGTGCTGACGTTCGTGTGCGACGTGCTGAAAGGATTTCTCCCCGCTATCCTCTTCCCGGTTTGGGCTACGGGCGGCATTGAACAACCGGAAACGGCCGGGTTGATCTACGGCTGCGCCGCCATTGCCGGCCATAATTGGCCCGTCTATCTCCGTTTCAAGGGAGGCAAAGGCGTGGCCACCAGTGCGGGCGTACTACTGGGTGTCGCGCCGCAGGCGGTCGCTGTTGGTCTGGCCGTATGGATTCTTCTCTTCGCCGTCTTCCGCTACGTTTCCCTGGCATCCATCGGCGCCGCCGCCGCGATTCCCGCCGCTGGGTGGTGGCTTTATGGCGACACGAACCGTGCCGTACCCGTAGTCCTCACGCTCCTCGGCCTTCTCGTCATCTGGCGACATCGCAGCAATATCCAGCGCTTGCTGAATGGAACCGAACACACCTTCCGGAAGGAGAAAGAAGGAACCACGGAGGGCGCAGAGGAACACGGAGGAAGAAATGGAACAGAATGAATTAAGAGGTCACGATCGACTGCGGCTATCGAATTGACTTGCTCGTGAATGACGCGATTATTCTTGAACTGAAAGCGGTCGAGCAAATACTGCCCATCCATCATGCACAAATTCTGAGCTATCTGCGATTATCTGGAAAGGAACTGGGTTTATTGATAAATTTCCACGAATTACATTTACGCGACGGAATTCACAGAAAGATCAATACACCAACAAAATGACCACACCTCTGCGACCCTCTGCGTCCTCTGTGGTTGAATCAGCTTCTTATGAAACGAATAGCCATCATCGGTGACGGAGGTTGGGGCACGGCCTTGGCGCTGGTGCTTCACCGCAATCAACACGAGGTCCGTGTCTGGGGCCCGTTTGCGGAATATATCGAGCGGGTAAAAGCCTCCGGCGAGAATCCCAAATTCCTGCCGGATATCTCGCTACCGCCCGAGATTCATTGGACGGCCTCGCGTGCTGAAGCGGTCAGCGAAGCGGACGCCGTTGTGCTCGCCGTTCCATCCAAGTTTTATCGATCCGTGGTCGAATCCTTCAAAGGCAGCATCACCAGCAACATGGTCATCGTGAGCGTTACCAAAGGGTTGGACAAGGAAACGCATCAACGAATGACGCAGACGGCGGAAACGATTCTATCCGGACATCATGTCGTCGCGCTTTCCGGCCCGAGCCATGCCGAGGAAGTGGCGCGCGGCGTGCCGTCCGCCGTGGCCGCCGCCTGCTCGGATCATGCCGTTGCGGAGTATGTGCAGGCCCTTTTCAACGCACCCACGTTCCGGGTCTATACAACGGACGACACCATCGGCGTGGAACTCGGCGGCGCGCTGAAAAACGTCATCGCCATTGCGGCGGGCGTCAGCGATGGCATCGGGTTCGGGGACAATACCAAAGCCGCCTTGATGACGCGTGGACTGGCCGAAATGACGCGGCTCGGTGTCGCCTTGGGCGCGCACCCCTCCACGTTCAGTGGATTGAGCGGCATGGGCGATTTGATCGTAACCTGTACCAGTCAACACAGCCGAAATCGCCGCGTCGGAGAAGCACTGGGGCGCGGCAATACACTCGACGATATACTCAAGCAAACCGAACAGGTGGCCGAAGGCGTGTGGAACTGTGCGAATGCGCGTGACCTGGCGGCGGAAGCGGGTGTGGATGTGCCGATCACGGACGAAGTCTATGCCATCGTGCATGAAGGCAAGAATCCGAAGGACGCCGTCACCGATCTGCTCACGCGTGAACCGCGCCCGGAACGGGACCATCATTAACCGCCAACCAGTCATCCCGAGCGAAGCCTGCCGGCGAGGGCGGAGATTTCTCGACTCCGTCCCGATACCCGCCTTGCGGCGTGATCGGGACTCCGCTCGAAATGACAGAGAGTGAATACAGAGAAGGGAAGGACGGTCATGTCGAGCGAAGTCGAGACATCCCAAGACTCCACCAGCCACCACGAGACTTTTCGATCCCGCCAGGGCGCGGGCCAAAGCTCAAAATGATATGATTTGCCTGTATTGAGATCACAACATGCCACGCGACTCATCAACTATCCACGCCGGTCTCATCACTGCGGCGGGCGCGTCGAGGCGCATGGGCTATCCGAAAGCGCTGCTGCGACTGACGGACGGTACGCCGCTGACTCAATACCAATCCGATTTCCTCAAGCGGGGCGGTTGCAAAAATGTTGTAGTCGTACTGGGTTCGGAAGCGGGACGCATTGCCCGGGATCTTTCCGATTGCCGAACGGTGACAAACGAACACTGGAAAGAAGGACGCTTGACCTCTATTCAGGCCGGGTTGCGCGCGCTCCAAGACTACGACGGCTGTTTCATCATGCCGGTGGACGCGTACGGCATACAGCCGGACACGCTGCGCGCCGTACGTCAAGCCGCAGAAACCGGAAAGCACCAAGTGGTGCGCCCCGCGCACGAAGGGAAACCGGGTCATTTGGTTTGGATATCGCGCGACGTGGCGGAACAGACAATCGCACTCGACGCCGGCGGCGACACACCAATGAACGAGATCCTCGCGCCGCACACCCACCTGATTGCCGTCAACGACCCGGCCATCCTGCGCAACCTAAACACGCCGGAAGAGTGGGCCGAAATGAAACGTGCTCCATAAGCCTCCGGCCCGCCGTTGTAGGCCGGACCTCCGTGTCCGGCGTCTTCCCGCCAGCCGCAGAGGGCTGGCCTACAAATCCCAAACACGGAACCTGAAGCTGTTGTCGTATTCCTCGAAGGCCATACGCCCT
>SLGY01000065.1 GCA_007136425.1 Kiritimatiellia bacterium | reverse complement strand
TGCTGAACCGATTATCGCATTAAGTTGCACGGCAGCATATTGCGCCAGCCATTGTAGCCATCTCGCTTTTCGGCATTCGGAATTCGAGCTTCTTTCGTGCTTGGGTACTTGGGTGTTTTGTTATTCTTTTCAACGGGTTACGCAAGTAGATGAATATGCGCTGCCCCCCCCTTGATTTTACCATTCAGTTTTTGCCGATTGGCGCGACCTATGCGATCATGTATGCCGTGATGATAAGATCGTGTTCAACCTGCTTCTTTCTGATCATCGCCTTGCTGTGGGCGTTCGACGCATATGCTGAAACGCCGGACAGCCTCACGCTGGAGGACTGTATAGAGTGGGCCATGGCCGAAAGCGCCCCTGTAATCCATGCCCGGATCGAACAATGGATTGCCCGGGAACGTGTGCACGAAGTCGACGGCGTTTTTGACACGATGCTGCGCGCACGGGGACAATACGAGGATGCATCGTTACCGACCGGCGGAAACCCGTTTCTGGATTCTTCGCGGAGTACGGTTATCGAATCGGGCATCTCGCGCATGCTGGACAGCGGCACCATCCTCGAGGCGGGAGCGGACGTGAACCGGTTTCGTTTCCCTCCCTCGAACGGGGCGTTCCCCTTCCCCGCAGATCGACATACTTCGGTCGTCCGCGTATCCCTCACGCAACCTCTCTGGCGCAACGCATGGGGCGCCTTGAACCGGGCGCAACGCGAATCCGCAGCCGGACTGCTCACCGCGGCGGAACACCGGTATGACGATGCGCGTCAAGCCGTGGCGGGCCTGGTGCATTCCCTCTTCTGGGACGCGTATGTGGCGGATCAATCGCATCAAGCAAATGTGCGCGCCCTCGAATGGGCGCGCCAATTGTTGGAGGTGAATCGCGCACGATGGCGCGACAAACTCATGGACGAAACCGACGTGCTGGCGGCCGAAGCCGCGCTGGCAACGCGCGAGGTTGACGTCCTGGCGGGGCGCGTTGCCGTCACGGATACGCGCGAACATTTGTTTGCGTTGATCGGCTTGCCGCGCGAGCAGTGGGACGAAACGCCCTTACGTTTTCCCGATCCGCCGGCCGATTTCGAACCGGCAGAGACCGACCCGCCCGAGAAGGCGTTTGAGCGGGCGGTATCGACTCGCCCGGATCTCAAGGCGCTGAACTGGCAAATCCGCGCAGCCGACCACGACGAGACGGCGGCGCGGCAAGCGGCCCGCCCTTCCCTGGCCGTAGGGGCGAGTTACGGGATCGGCGATTCCGGCGAGACCTTTGATGACGCCGCGGGCATCAGCGAATCGGTCTGGTCGATCGGTCTACAGTTCGAGGTGCCGCTGCAACGCCGGGCGGAGCGGAGCCGGTTGCAGCAAGTCCGATGGCGTCAGGAACAGTTGGAGCGGGACCGCGCCGAGCACATGCGTGTTGTCGCCCGCGAGATACGGGAAGCCGCGCGCGCCGTTGACACGGCGGCGGAGGAGGTGTCGGCCACCCGCCGCGCGCTGGACTTACATAAACGGAAACGATACCTGGAACAGGAGAAACTGGAGCAAGGCCGCAGCGCCACGGAAACCGTCATCCGTTATCAGGAAGACGTCGAATTGGCCGAACATGCGAGTATTGCGGCGTGGGCGCGGTATGAGAAGGCCCGTGCTGCGCTGTTGCTGGCCCAAGGCCTGCTGGTATCACCGATTGGGGAGCAGCCGTGAACCTTCCCGAGTTCTCCGTCCGACATTCGGTATTCGGCAATATGCTGACCTTGGTGGTCATTGTGGCCGGTATCATCATCGTTTCGGACATGCAACGGGAAGTCTTCCCCGAGATACCGCTTGATCTCGTCACCATCACGACGCCCTACCCAAACGCGTCGCCGGAAGAGGTGGAAGACCTGGTCACAGCCCCCATCGAAGACGCTCTTCGCGAAATCGACGGACTGAATCAATACACCTCAAGCTCCGGTGAAGGCGTATCGCTGGTCTTGGTGGAGGTCGACCCGGAGGCCGCCGACAAGGATCGGATCATCAATGAAATACAACGCCAAGTGGATCAGATCACGGATTTTCCCGCAGAAGCGCAGGACCCGGACATCACCATTCTGACGACGCAAGGACCGGTCATCCGCGTCGCCGTAGCGGGCGGCGCGCCTGAAAGCGAGGTACGGGCATACGCCGAGTTTTTGGAATCCCTGCTCGAACAGAACCCCGACGTCGGCAGCGTACAGCGCTCGGGATGGCGCGACGAGGAGTTCTGGGTGGAACCGGACCCGGCCCGATTGGAGGCGTACGAACTTTCCGTTTTGGACGTCAGCCGCGCGCTGGCCTTGCGAAACATCAACTTGCCCGGCGGCAAGATCCGTTACCATACGCGCGACCTGGTCTTGCGGACCATCGGCCGATTCCATGATGAAGAGGAAATCGGGGCCGTAATTGTGCGGTCGGACGCCGACGGACGGCATGTACGCGTGCGCGACGTCGCCACCGTGCAGCGCGCGTTCGAAGAGGATACCATCTATCTCCGGGCGAATGGCGATCGCGCCGTAGTGCTCGGGATCAGGAAGAAGGATCGTGCGGACACCATCCGGCTGGCCGACGCCGTTAGAGCGATTGTGGCGGCCGAGAGCGACCGCTTGCCGGAAGGGATCAGTCTGGCGGTGGTAGACGACGAATCCTTTTATGTCAAACGGCGTTTGCATGTACTGAGCATGAACGGGCTGCTGGGGATGGCGTTTGTCATGGGCTGTCTGTTCATCTTTCTCAACTTTCGCGTGGCCTTGATTACCGCCATAGGCATCCCGTTCTCCTTCCTGTCGGCCTTTATCCTGATGAAGCTCTATGGCGTGACGATCAACCTAATGACCATGTTCGGGCTGATTATCGTACTCGGGATGGTTGTGGATGATGCGATTATCGTGGGCGAGAACATCTTTCGTCATCTGGAAATGGGCAAATCTCCGCGCCGGGCCGCCATCGACGGCACGCGCGAAGTCATGTATCCGTTGACCACCACCGTGCTAACCACCACCGCCGCCTTTTTCCCGCTGATGTTCGCGCCGGACATTTACGCGGATTTTCTGAAATGGTTGCCGATTGTGGTGATCATGACATTGGCGGGTTCCCTTTTCGAGTCGCTGGTCATTCTACCCTGCCATGCGGCCGATTTTGTACCGGCCTTTCCCCGCGGCGCGACGGATCCCGAGGGACGCCATCACGCGCATCGCTGGATGGACGCGACTATTCGCGTCTATTCGCGGGCGCTGGACCGGATTCTGCGCGCGCGGTACGTCTTTCTGGCGATTGTTCTCGCCCTGTTCATGGGGCTTGGGTTCCTGTCTTTACGCACCATGCGCATTGATATCTTTCCCGATGACATGATCGATGTCGTCTTCGTTCGCATGAACACGGACGAAGGCACGACGTTGGACGAGACCGCGCGCGTCGCCGCGGAACTCGAACAGATCATCAAGGCGCTGCCACCCGAAGAATTGAGCGACGTCATCACACATATAGGCGGCCACTTCGACGTCTTTGGGGAATATACCGCGCGCGGCACTCATTATGCGTCCATGGCCGTTTATCTGACGCCGCAGAATGAACGCGCACGCAAAACCCGCGAGCTTATTGATGAATTGCGACAGGAAACGGAAAGCGTAGACGGACTGGACCGTGTCGAATTCGAGATGTTGAGCCCCGGCCCGCCCGTGGGGCGCCCTCTGGAGGTAAAGATCATCGGACGCGATTTCGATCGACTGCAGAGCATCTCCGCCGAGTTACAGGACTTCTTGCATACCCTGCCCGGCGTGCTGGATATCAGCGATGACTTTGAAAAGGGCAAAGAGGAGATTCATGTAAGCATTGATCATGCCGAAGCCGCGCGCCTGGGGTTGGACGTTTCCATCATCGCTCAGGGCATCAGTGCATCGTTTCAAGGCGTCGAATCCACCGAGGTACGCGAAGGCAGGGAGGAATTGACTGTCCGGGTGCGTTTGGCCGAACCGTACCGGAACGATCCGGACACGGTCGGCCGGGTTCGGGTCCCGAACCAAGCGGGCCGCCTGATCCCCCTTGAACAGGTCATCACGGTGGAACGGCGCCAGGGACTGCCCACAATTTATCATTACATGGGCGAACGGGTTATCACGGTCGGGGCGGACATCGATACGCGCGCAACGTCGTCGGTAGAGGTCAATCGCGCTGTGTTGAGCGAGTTTGGCGACTTGCACCTCGAAGAGCCGGGATATCGGCTGGTATTGACGGGCGAATGGGAGGAAACGGAGAAGCTGCTGCAATTCGTGCGTACCGCTTTCAGTATTGCCGTGCTGGTGATCTTTTCGATCCTCGTGGTGCAGTTCAATTCGTTTTTCCAGCCGTTTGTTGTCATTCTGTCCATTCCGCTCGGCTTAATCGGGGTCACCCTGGCTCTGCTGCTGCACAATCAGCCCATCAGCATCATGGCCCTGATGGGGATGGTGGGCCTGGCTGGAGTGGCCGTGAATGATGCCATCGTGCTGGTTAACTTCATCAATCGACACCGACGCGAAGGCCTGGAAATGCATGACGCGGTCCATCAGGCGGGAGAGGCCCGTCTGCGCCCGATCCTTTTGACAACCGTCACCACGATGACCGGCTTGTTGCCCGTTATTTATGGGTGGGGCGGCTATGAACCTTTCATCGCGCCCGCGGCCATCACGCTGGGCTACGGCCTAGTGGTGGCCTCATTTCTGACCTTGTTCGTGGTTCCGAGCCTCTACTATGTCGCACACGATATCGGCCGCCTGATTCGCGCCAAGAGCGGGTTATTCACAGGGTGATGTGAATAAATCCAGCCCCGCTATTGACATGCGTAGCGGGTTTCTCTAAGGTTTTGATGATTTTCCGGTCGTATCCGGGCCCATTGTTCGGGCCGGGACCGGCCGTATCCAAGAAGGGAGTGTGAGTTAAACTACCGTGTCAGAAGTAAAAGTACGTAAAGGCGAATCTGTAGACAAAGCCCTGCGCCGCTTAAAGAAGAAGCTGGATCGCGAGGGCACCATGAGAGAGATTCGATCGCACCGGCATTACGAGAAGCCCAGTGTGCGCCGCCGACGCAAGTCCGCGCGCGCCCGGACGCGTCCCGTATCCAGGTAAGAAATAGTCACTGTTGTTCATGCGCTCCCTTTCCGATTCCTTCTCGGAATGAAAGGGAGCGCTTTTTTTCCTAAGCTCGTGAATATTGCATTAACCACGCGCTGGAACGCCGCCCGGCATGCGGCCGGCGAACCCATGATTGAAGAGATCCTCGAGCTCGGCTTTCGGCACGTGGAGCTCGGCTACGATACGCGGCTGGACCTCGTGCCCGGCGTGCGGCGTATGGCCGAAGAGGGCGCGGTGATCGTGGACAGTGTTCATAATTTTTGTCCCGTCCCGATGACGGCGCATCGCGGGCATCCGGAAATCTTCACCTTTGGCCACAAGGACAGGCGGATACGTGAACTGGCCGTGACGCACACCACCGAGACGATCCGTTTTGCCGCCGAGCTCGGCGCCAAGGCCGTAGTGACCCATTGCGGCAACATTGATATGCCGCGTTTCAGCGAGTCGTTGCTCGCATTGTGCGAGCAGGGCCAGCAGTTCACGCCCCGCTACGAAAAGGCGAAGCTCAAGCTGCAAGTGAAGCGGGAAAAGAAGGCGCGCAAACAAATTCCTTATTGGCACGAATGCCTTCAACAGTTGCTACCTGTTCTGGAACAACATCGCGTACAACTGGCCATGGAAAACCTGCCGACCTGGGAAGCGATTCCTACGGAAACGGAGCTGGAAACCACGCTTCAACTCTTTCAATCCCCCTGGCTGAAGTATTGGCACGACATGGGCCACGGACAGATACGGGAGAACATGGGTCTGATCAATGTGGAGCGTTGGCTGGAACGTCTACAGCCTTCGCTGGCCGGCATGCACGTGCACGATGTGTTGCCGCCGGGCCACGATCACGTGATGCCGCCGCGCGGGAAGATGGATTTTTCGCGTTACAAACGCTTCGCGAACCTTAATATCATACGCGTCATTGAACCCACGCCGCGCACGCCGCCGGACGATATCCGGGCGGCCATGGCGTACCTGCAGGAGGTGTGGGGGCCGGGTAACGGGGATCAGAACCATAAAAGCGAGGAACGAACGAAGGCATGAAAGCATTAATCACGGGTGTTACGGGACAGGACGGCTCCTACTTGGCGGAGCTGCTGTTGGATAAGGGATATCAGGTCTACGGCATGGTGCGGCGCGCCAGCACGGAAAACTTCGAACGAATCAATCATATCAAAGACCGCATCGAACTGGTTCAGGCGGATTTGCTCGACGAGTTGTCCCTGATCAAGGTGTTACAAACCGTGCAACCCGACGAGATCTATAACCTCGCGGCCATGTCTTTCGTGCCGACTTCGTGGAGTCAACCCGTTCTGACCGGGGAATTCACGGCCATTGGTGTGTCCCGTCTGCTCGAAGCCGTGCGGTACGCCGCGCCCGAGGCCAAGTTCTATCAGGCGTCCAGCAGCGAAATGTACGGCAAGGTCCTGGAAGTGCCTCAAACGGAAAAGACCCCTTTCTATCCGCGCAGCCCCTACGCAGTGTCCAAGGTCTACGGGCATTACATCACGGTAAACTATCGCGAGAGCTATGACTTGTTCGCGGTGTCCGGCATCCTTTTCAATCATGAAAGTCCGCGACGCGGCAAGGAATTCGTGACGCGCAAGATTACCGATTATGTGGCGCGCATCAAACTCGGCCTGGAAAAGCAATTGCCCTTGGGCAACATCGATTCCGAACGCGACTGGGGCTTTGCCGGGGATTATGTCCGGGCTATGTGGATGATGTTGCAACAGGATGAGCCGCAGGATTACGTAATCGCCACCGGCAAGAGTCACTCGGTGCGCCAATTTCTGGAAGCGGCGTTCTCTTCCGTGGATTTGAACTGGCAGGACTACGTCGTCCAAGACCCCCGCTTCATGCGCCCGGCGGAGGTCGATCATCTGATCGGCGATTCCTCGAAAGCCCGCGAACAACTCGGCTGGGAACCGGACGTCGATTTCGATGGGCTGGTCGGCATGATGGTCGATGCGGACATGGCGCGATGGTCTGTTGCGAAAGGGTAACCCCACCATGCGCGTGCTGGTTACAGGAAGCTCCGGATTCGTCGGTCGCTACCTGATCAAGGAGCTCGGTGAACACGGTCATATCCCCGTCGGATATGACGCCGCGCGCGCCGACCCCGCCCTCGGCGTTCCTGAATATACGGGCGACATCACGGATCCCGACGCGTTGCATGCCTGCCTGACGGCCGAGCAACCCGACGCGGTCATTCACCTTGCCGGGATCGCGTTCGTGCCCATGGGCTGGTCGGATCCGCAACGCGTGATGCGGGTGAATCTGAACGGGACCCTGCACCTGCTCGAAGCAACACGCGCCAGCCGGCCCGATGCGCGAATACTGGTGGTGACGTCGACGGAACTGTACGGGCGCGATCCGCGGCGGGAACCCGTGCGCGAGTCCGACGGGCCGGCGCCCTCGAATCTTTACGGCGTTTCCAAAATGAGCGCCGACCTGTCCACCCTGCTCTATCATCGCCAATACGGCATGCATACCATGACCGCACGTCCGCAAAACCATATCGGACCCGGACAATCGCGGCTCTTCGTCGTCAGCGCATTTGCCGAACAATTGCTGGACCTGAAACGCAAGGGCGGCGGCGTGCTGCGGGTCGGGAATCTGGATTCGCTACGCGACTTCACGGACGTGCGCGACGTCGTGCACGCCTATCGTCTGTTGATCGAATCCGGACACCCGGGTGAAGCCTATAACATCGCCTCCGGCCGCCGCGTCTCCATTCGATCCATGCTCGACCAACTATGCGACCAAGCCGGGTTCCATCCGTCTTTCGAAGTCGATCCCAGCCTGTACCGACCCACGGATCAACCGCTGACATTGAGCCTGGAAAAGATCGCCGACCACACGGGCTGGGCGCCGGCCATCCCCCTGGAACAAACGTTAAAAGACATTTATGACGACCTTGCGGCGCATTCTTGACCGGCGTTATCTTAATGGGTTCCGGCTGATTCTCGGGTTGGCCATCCTCGGCTGGGTGTTTTCCCGCATTCCGATGGAAGAATTTCGAGCGGTACTGGCGTCCAGCGTGGAACAATGGCATTGGTGGATTGTCGGCGTCGCTTTCACCTTGTTGGGACTACTCTTCGCCGTCATCCGCTGGCACGGGCTGCTGACGGCACAGGGCGTTTCCCTCCCCTTTTCGCGCGTGTTTCGCGTTTTCTTTATCGGACAATTCTTCAACGCCTTTCTGCCCGGCTCGTGTGGTGGCGATGTGGCGCGCGCGTATTACGTATTCAAGGAGACCACCCTGCGCCGCACGGAAGCGGTATCCACGGTACTGGTCGATCGCGGCATCGGGCTGCTCACCATGGTTCTGTTCTGCTGTGTCATGATCGCCTGGCGATTGCCGGCCTTGGTGGCCTATCCCTGGGCCAAGGCGGCGGGACTGACCATGCTGGCCCTCTTGCTCGGTGCGGTGGCGGGCGCCGTCGTCTTGTTCCGGCGTCACTTGTTCGAACACGGCCATCGTTTGGCACGGCTGGAGTCGTGGTCGACTGTGGGCCCCCTCATCCGACGCATGTACAACGCATTTTATGTGTATCGCGACTCCCCGCAAGCGCTCGGTCGGGCCATGCTTCTATCGCTCGGTAACCTGACGGGACTCACGCTGGCCTGTGTCGCCTTCGGACAAAGCCTGTCGCTTGACGTGTCCGTAGCGGAGTATTTCACCTTCTTCCCCATCATTACGGTCCTGTCGTCCATTCCTCTCACCCCCGGAGCACTGGGCATACGCGAGGGATTGTTCGTCGAATTATTCGTCATCGCAGGCGCCCGCGCCGCGCAAGCGGTTCCCTTATCGCTGATGGTGTATGGCGGGGGCTTGTTCTGGAGTGTGTTCGGCGGCCTGATCTTCATCGGCTACACAGCCCGGTACGGCGTCTCATGGCGGGAAGAATGGAAGAAGTTAGCCGCCGATAACGAGCGTTCGGTCGACGCCATCGAGCCGTCGGGACAATCCCAGTCCGGATGAAGGGTGCGGGATTCGAGATACGGGATGCGAGATGCGGGATACGAGATACGGGTTGCGGGATTCGAGATACGGGATACGAGTTACGGGATGCGAGATACGGGTTGCGGGATATGAGTTACGGGATGCGGGATTCGAGATACGGGATGCGAGATACGGGATTCGCTAAAGGGCTTGGGGAGGCGGATTCGCGTCCGGCCGGTTCCCGGCACGCTGAAGGCGTGCAATTCGTCAGCCCGGGGCAGCGCCTCGAGGACCGGTCAGCACACTCCTCATCCCGCACCCTGAAGGGGTGCAACAAACCGCTTGTGGCTCCCTTTCAGGGAGCACGGTTCTTGTCCGTTTGATTCGCATTTGCTTCAAATCGGCGCTACACACCCAGGATCAGGCTGAACACGCCCGCAAATAATCGGGCCACGACGTTGCCCGTCGTCCAGATCATGGCGCCTAACGGGGTCAGGAATATGGCCACGATCAGAAGCAGGGTGACGTGCTGCGCTGCGCCCGGAGAAACGCGACGCATGGCCGGGAAGAAATAGGCGAAAACAGACCACCCGTCGAGCATGGGTACCGGTAACATGTTCAACACAAACAGTACGCCGTTCGCCAACCCGCCGACTCGCAGGAAAATACGTATTTCCGGCGCCAACTCATCCCCGAAGAGTAATCCGAACACCGCTTCCAGAAACCCGAACGCCATACATAAAGCCAAGTTTGCAATCGGCCCGGCCGCCGCGACCACGGCGCCCGCCCAACGTTGCTGAAATCGTTCGATCGCCACCGGCACGGAACCCCACGCGATCCCGATCAGCGCCAGAAAGAACAGAGACGTCGGTCCCATCTGCACCATCGGATTCAAGCTCAGATGCCCTTCCCGGGCCGCCGTATCGTCGCCCAGCCGCAACGCCGTATACGCGTGCGCATATTCGTGGACGCAGATCGAGAAGATTACAATGAGGATCCACGTAAAGAAAAAGTACGGGTCGGAAGCCAGATGGGTGATGAACAAATTCATAACGCGACGGCTGCGCCCCCGTCGCGGAGCATGGCGTCGCGGTCTTCGCGGCGCGGTACAAGTACCGTCAGGGCGCGCGGCAACACATCCACGATAATTTCCTTCGGGGCCTGCACCAATTCGCCGTCCAACTGAATCGGTCCGCCCTTGCCACGTTTTACCTGCAACGTGCGGAACTTCAACGTCCGCACCTGACCGAGCCGGTCGATGGTGCCGTTGAAGAGTCGCGGCAGATTGGCCAGGACCAGCGGCGCATCTTTACGTTCGACAACGACCAGCTCCAACCGACCGTCGTCGGGACAAGCGTTCGGAGCAATGCGCGCCTGGCCGCCAAACTGGGTCAGATTGGCGACGGTAAACATCAAGGGATCCTTGAACGCGTAGCCCTCCCGTTCATCGACCATGGCTTCGAATGGTTGTCGTTCGTATTCGAAATATTCGTACACAGCGGCAAAGACATACGGCAGCACGCCCCGCACGGGCGACTTCTCGAATGTGCGTACAATCGCCGCGTCCCATGCCATGCTGCAGGTCACAAAGAATGGACGACCGTTGGTCCGGCCCACGTCAATCCGCAGACGCTCGGCGGCGGCCAGGGCCTGTGCCGCGGCCTCCGGTTTGAGGGGAATGCCGAAATGCCGCGCGAAACCGTTGCCGCTACCGGTCGGAATGACGCCCAACGCGGTATCGCTACCGACCAATTCGCTGCCGATCGAATTAATCATGCCGTCGCCCCCGACGACAATGATCGTATCCATCTTCTGTTCCAACGCCCGCCGGGTCTTGGCCTGGCCGTCCTCGATGGCGCGGCTCACCTGGAAGATCAGCTCCGTACCCGGCTTGTCCCAATGATCACCGATCGCCGTAATCACCGACGCCAACGAGGAGGCGAACCCGGCCTTCGGATTCATCAACACCAATACTTTCCGCGTTTCGGCCATGATAATGTGGAGTATATCAGAATCCGTTCTGCGCCGACAAGCGCCGCAGAAAACGCATTACGCCGACGTCCGCGCCGGGACGGCGAAGATCACGCAACATGACCGGGTTCAGGTCGGCTTTTCGTCGTCCTTGACGCTCCCTTTGGGCATCAGGCCCCGGATGAGGTCAACGGGTAGCGGGAAGACGATGGTGGAATTCTTTTCTCCGGCAATGTCGGTCAGTGTCTGCATGTACCGCAGGTTGATGGCTTGATCCTGTTTGGCCAGAATCGAGGCGGCATCGGAAAGCTTCTCCGCGGCCTGGTATTCGCCCTGCGCGTGAATGACCTTCGCGCGACGCGAACGTTCCGCCTCGGCCTGGCGCGCAATGGCGCGGATCATGGACTCGTTGAGGTCCACGTGCTTGATTTCCACGTTGGACACTTTAATTCCCCAGGCATCGGTCTGTTCGTCCAGAATCGACTGGATATCGGCGTTGAGCTTGTCGCGTTCCGCCAGCAATTCATCGAGCTCATGTTTCCCGAGGACCGAACGCAGCGTGGTTTGAGCCAATTGACTGGTCGCATCCAGATAGCGTTCCACATTGATAATCGCCTTTTGCGGGTCGACCACGCGGAAATAGACCACCGCGTTGACCTTGACCGACACATTATCGCGGGTAATGACGTCCTGACTCGGCACATCCATTACCACGATCCGCAAATCCACGCGCACAAGCTGCTGAATGATCGGCACAACAATGATCAGGCCGGGCCCTTTCACCTTCCAGAAACGGCCCAACTGGAAAATCACACCGCGCTCGTATTCCCTCAATATAAAAATCGCCCACGCAACGAGAATGACGATCAACATCAAGAGCGTGCTTGTAAAGTAGGTCATGGTCATGTTGATGCTCCCTTCTGTTCGGATTCATTCGTCGGTTCCACATGCACAAGCAGGTTGTCCACCTGCGTGACTTTCAAAGATTGCCCTTTCTTCACCGGCACGGCGGACCGCGCTTTCCACGATTCGCCCTGAAGCCGTACCCAGCCGTCGCCCTCGAAATCGTCCATCGCCCGGGCCTGGGCGCCGACGAGGCTTTCCCGTCCGCTGACAACCGGGCGACGCCAGGATTTCAGGGCCAGGGCAAAGACAAAGATGAAAATCAAGCCGCTGGAAACGGCGAAGGCCAGGATAATCGGCAGATGCAGGGCAAAACCCGGGATATCCGTATCGATGAGGATAATCGAACCGATGACGAACGAAATGATTCCGCCAATCCCCAATACGCCGAAACTCGGCGCAAAGGCTTCGGCAATCATCAATATGACGCCCAGGATGATCAGCGCCAACCCCGCATAATTGATCGGCAACATCTGAAACGCAAACATGGCCAGCAACAGACAAATCGCCCCGATCACGCCGGGCACAAGGGCGCCGGGATTGGAAAACTCCAGAATCAGTCCGTACAAGCCCAACAGCAACAGGATATACGCCACGTTCGGGTTCGTAAGGATCGACAGCAAACGCGTACGCCAGTCGGGTTCGATCGGCGCCACCTCGGCGCCCGCGGTCGCGAGTACATGATCCGTACCCGCCACTTTCACCGTTTCACCGTCCATCTCTTCCAGCAGGGTTTCGATATCGGGCACCAGCAGGTCGATCACATTCTTTTCCAGCGCTTCGCTCGAAGAGAGGCTAACTCCTTCGCGCACGGCCAGCTCCGCCCAGTCCGCGTTGCGATCGCGCAATTCCGCCAGACTACGGATATAGGCCACGGCATCGCTGATGATCTTGCGTTGCATGGCATCCCCGGCGGGTTGTTCCTCTTCGTTCTCCTCGTCATCCGGCTCCTGATCGAACATACCGGGACCGCCCATCTGCACGGGCGTCGCCGCGCCGAGATGCGTGCCGGGCGCCATGGCCGCGATATGCGACGCATAGAGGATATAGGTACCGGCACTGGTGGCGCGAGCGCCTTCGGGGCTGACGTAGACCGCGACGGGAATCGGGGCGTCCAGAATCTTACGGATAATCGTTCGCATGGAGGCGTCCAGCCCGCCGGGCGTATCCATTCTAATGATCACCACGGAAGCGTCCCGTTCCACGGCGTCATCCAGTGCGCGCCGAAAATAATCGTCTGTCGCCGGACCTATCGGACCTTCGAAATCCAGCACGATGGCGGGCCCAGTGGCCGGTTCCGGCGAGGACGGCGCATCCGCCCCTGAAAACGAGCCGATGAGCAGAAACACCAATAGGATGGCCCATCCACTCCAGAGCAGCGGGGCGGCCCGTCTTGATTTCCGTGCGAAACGCTTCATTCATCAACTCCGTGTGCAGGCTAGCGTAGCATGGGTCAGCAACATGTTCCACACCGAAAATGGGCGGATTTTTACGGTCGCCTGGCAGTCCGTTGAAAAAGTGCCAAACCAGACTATTCCACGTCCTAACCCGCCATAGGCGGGCAGGCAGGACGCAGCTACGACCATATTTCCTCGTGGCTGCCGCCGTTAGGGCGTGTTGATTTATTCGAAATCTCGTGGCGAAATCGGCACGCCGCAAGCGGCGGCCCTACAAAATGCTTTG
>SLGY01000089.1 GCA_007136425.1 Kiritimatiellia bacterium | reverse complement strand
GCTGGACGCCTGCCGGGCCTTGTTCAGCGAGCCCTCTTACCGCAACGTCAGCCGCTTGCTTCGCCATCCGGACGTCCTGCGCGCACTGCACGATAAGCAGGGCATCGATCCAAGCAACCTGCTCGCCAAACTGGACACGCTGCAGAACCGGCATCTCCCCCAAACCTTGGCCGACCTTCAGCGGCTAACCACCTCACCCAACACGCGACACGCGACACCCGACACCCGACACCCGACACCCGACACTCGACACCCGACACCCTCTATCCGACACGCCCTTACCTTCATAGAAGAACTTTACCGCCTGAAAGATGTTCGCGAGCCCGCACAACTGATCGCCGCCATCATGGAGCACCTGTATGCCAACCAGGCCGTCGATCCACAAACGCCGGAAGGCGAAGCGTTTCGGACGGTCGCCGGACGTATCAACCGCTTTGCGGCGGAAGCCGATCATCCTGCGTTCCGAGCCTTTGATCTCGACGCCGCCGGCTTTCTGGAACAGCTGTTATACGCCTTAGCCTCCGAAGCATGGTACGAAGAACGCAAAGACGCACAAATCGATCTCGAAGGCTGGCTCGAACTGCCCTGGAACGATGCGCGCCTGCTGATCGTGACGGGCATGAATGACGGCATGGTGCCGGACAGTTGCGTGAGCGACGTGTTTCTGCCCGACGCGCTGCTCCGGAAATTGGGCTTGCGGTCGGATGGAGACCGGCTCGCGCGCGACGCGTATCTGATGACCACGCTGATTGAATCGCGACGCAAGAACGGGCGCGTCTGCTTCATCGCCGGCGCGTATGGGCGCGGCGGCGATCCGTTACGCCCCTCGCGTCTCCTCTTCCGCTGTGCGGATGCAGAGCTTCCGGAACGCGCCGGGCTGTTGTTCCGCGAACCGGAACCGAACGTGCTAATTCATCCGGCTTCCGTCAGCTTCACGTTGAATCCTTTGCAGGACAAGGAAATCATCATCCCCGAATCCATAAACGTCACCGCGTTCTCTTCCTATCTGGCCTGCCCGTTTCGCTTTTATCTGCAATACGTGCTCCGCATGCAGGAAGCGACCGACGAAAAGGCCGAACTGGACGCGCTGGATTTCGGTTCGCTGACCCATTACGCCTTGCAAGGACTCAAGGATCAGCCGACATGCGCGGACGAATCGGACCTGATCGCGCTCTTTCTAGCGCGCGCCGAGTCGCGTTTACGCGATCAATTCGGTCCACGCCCGCCTCTGCCGGTACAGATACAGTTCGAGTCGATCAAGGAACGCCTCATCGCCGCAGCGCGCGAACAGGTTTACTGGGCCCAAGCGGGCTGGGTTCCGACCTACTTCGAGGAAGGAGTCATATCCGAGATCGAAGGCATGCGGATCACGGGCAAAATCGACCGGATAGATTTTCTGCCGGGCGAAAACCGCTGGCGGATTATTGACTACAAGACCAAGGATCAACGCGAACCGCCGGATAACGCACATATCGGCGGCGCGCGCGATGACGCACCCGAATACGCGCTGGCCCCCACCGAAACGGGCCGCCCCAAACAGTGGCATGACCTGCAATTGCCGTTATATGCCGTGCTATTTCGGGGGCTGGAATCCGAAGGCCCGGTGGAGGTCGCCCATTTCCATTTGCCGCGCGCCGTGACGGATACGGGACTCGATGTATGGGACGGGCTTTCGGATAACCTCATCCAATCCGCATGGGACTGCGCCAAGGGCATTGTGCGCGACATACAGCAAGGCGTATTCTGGCCGCCCGCCGATAACGTCAAGCATGACGCCTTTGAAACCCTCTTCCCCTTCCCCGCCTCCCAATCCGTGGAATGGCCGAAAGAGTATTTACACAAAGATCGCGGAGGACGCGAAGTTCAGGAAAGGAGGAAGAAGAATGCACCAGGACTATGAGCGGGCAAACAGGTGGAGCAAGGTGGTTATTGGCGCGGCCATTGAAGTCCATCGACACAAAGGTCCGGGACTAATTGAATCAATTTATGAACGATGTCTAATGCGAGAGCTGGAACTGCAGAATGTTCCCTCCGAAAGCCAAGTGACCGTGCCCATCGAATACAAGGGCTACACCTTCGAGGAGGCGCTTCGCCTTGACGTCTATGTCGATCGTTGCCTGATCATTGAGAATAAGGTCGTTTCCCAAGTTCTCCCCATCCACAAGGCACAACTGTTGAGCTACATGCGATTACTCAATGCGCCCATCGGCCTCATCATCAATTACAACGAACAAATACTGAAGAATGGAATTACGCGGCTCATACTGAAAGGCGCCGACAAACCATGATGTATACCTTTGCGTCCTCCGCGATCTTTGTGTGAAAGAAAGAATGCGCTCACTCATCCAACACGAAGCGATATTGGCGTCTGCCGGTTCGGGCAAGACATTCCAGCTTGCCCACCGCTATATCCGCCTCCTCGCCCACGGCGTGGAACCCCACCGTATCATCGCCATCACCTTCTCCCGCAAGGCCGCCGGCGAAATCTTCACCGCCGTCGTCACCCATCTGCGTACCGCCGCTTCGTCCGACCGCGAAGCGCGCACCATGGCCGAACGGATCCAGATGCCTGACTTGAACGCAGCGGATTTTCTCGCCATCCTGCGCCGCTTCCTGAACGACCTGCAACGCCTTCATATCTCCACCATCGACAGCTTCACGATCGGGATCCTGCGCACTTTCCCCATGGAACTCGGGGTTTCTCCCGTATTCGACGTCACCAACAATCAAAGCGTGGAAGCCGAGCAGGCCCGGTTCGACGCCCTGTCCCGCCTCTTCCGCGCACCGCAAGAGGACGAAGAAAGCAAACGCGAACTGCTCGAAGCCTTCAAACAGGCGACGCACGGCAGGGAAACCAAGACTTTCGCGCGCGAATTCGACCAATTCATCGCCGACTATCAGGAATTCTACAAGCTGTTGCCGCATCGCGATCGTTGGGGCGAGCCGTCACGGATCTGGCCGGACGGTTGTCCCTGGCTGACACCACCGACCAACCTCACAGCGGCCATTGAATCGTTGCGAACCCATACGCAAGCTCCCCCGTGGGCGTCCAAGGCGCAGGAGAAATGGAAGTCATTTCTGGATGAACTCGCGGATTGGCATCCGGGCCTGCCATGGGGCCGCATCGCGTACCTGGCCGACAAACTGATCAATAGCGCTGAACCGCTGCGCACGGGATCGGCCGTAATCACGTTATGGAAGAAGTATACGGTGGACGGCCCGCCCACGGAATGGATGACGACCCTCATCCATCATCTCATGCACATCTGCATCAAGGCCGCCCTCGAATCCACGCAAGGCATCCACCGATTGCTCGACCGATTCGAACAGTTATACGACGCCGAGATCAGACGGCCCGGCCTCATTACGTTCGACGACGCCCAGTTTCTGATCATCCAAGGGGGGCGCACCTTGTCCCGGATGCCCGACGACCCAACCCGCCTGCACATCGATTTCCGCCTTGATAGCCGGCTCGACCATTGGCTGATCGACGAGTTCCAGGATACCAGCGACCTGCAATGGGACGTCCTGCGCAACCTGGCCGATGAAGTATTACAGGATACCCACGGCACCCGCAGCTTCTACTTCGTAGGCGACGTGAAACAGGCCATCTACGGCTGGCGCGGCGGCAATTACAAACTGTTTGGGCAAATTCTCGAACAATACGGAACGCGCATTCAGCAAAGGCCGCTGAATGTTTCCTTTCGCTCGTCGCAACCGATCCTGGACGCGGTGAACCAAGCGTTCGACACCTTGCCCGACGACGTCCCGGAACCGGTCCGGGACCAGTGGCGACATTATTGGGGCGAACATACCTGCCGACAGGACAAGGCCCCGCCCCCGGGCCACATGGCTTTCATTGAAGCGGGCGAAGACCGCAACAATCAGGAGGCCTGCTACAACGCCTGCGCCGATGTCCTCCGCGAAATCGATCCGCTGCGACGCGGCTTGACCGTCGCCATACTCGTACGCCGGAACAAGACCGCCCGGCACATTGCCAATATCATTCGCGCCGCCTGCCCGGAGATCCCGGTCGCCATCGAAGGGGAATCGGAGGTGGCCGACAATCCCGGGGTGGTTCTGTTGCTCGCGCTCATTCACTACGCGGCGCATCCGGGCGACACGCTCGCGCGGGAACATATCCGCATGAGTCCGCTGGCCGACGCCTTCCATGGAACGAGTGCGGGCGAGCTCCTGACGGAAATCTACCGATACGGATACCAGGACTTCCTCCGTCGCTGGGGCGACCGGTTGGAAGAGGCCCGACCGCTCGACGATTTTGGACGGCACCGACTTCATGCGCTCATCGACGCAGCCGGGGAATTCGACGCCACGGGCAAACGGCAACCCGACGAATTCACCGCGTTCATCCGCGCCTACACGTTCCCCGAACAGGCCGCTGATTCCACGGTGCGTATCATGACCATGCACAGCTCTAAAGGGCTCGGTTTCGACGTCATCATCCTGCCCGAACTCACCGGCAAAGTCGTCGCCGGCCTCGAGCGCGGCATTCACGTCGCGCGCGACGCCGAAGGGCAACCGGACTGGGCCCTGCTCATGCCGAACAAGAGTGTGCGCGCAGAGGACAACGTGTTGCGCCGCGAAACGGAACAGGCCGAATACGACGGCACGTTCGAAAGCCTTTGTGTCCTCTATGTCGCCCTCACCCGCGCGAAACGCGGGCTATACTGCATTGCCGCCCCCCCGCCCAAAAAGTCGGAGAAAGTGGTGGACGGCGCATCCTTTCTCCGGCTTCAACTGGGCAACGATTTGGGAGCGCGACCAAAAGAAACCCTGATGCTGAATGCAACGACCTACGGCGTCATTTACGAAACCGGGACGCGCGATTGGTTCGAGGATTGTTCGCCGCCGAAGCTCAAAACCGGTGTCCAACACAAACCGATCCCGGCGCGGTTCCCGAAGAAGAAATCCAAACGCCGCCGTCTATTACGAGTCAGCCCGTCTTCGCGCGCGGAAGAAACGCGCCCGGCCCATTTATTCTTCGAACCCAAAGTTACGCGCAGCTTGGATTTCGGCACGGCGGTGCACGAATTATTCGAGCGGGTGGACTGGTCGGATCACACGCCTGCGGAAGAGGCGGTTGCACACTGGCGGGAAACGATTCCGGAAATCGACGATGAAGCCGTGGCACATTTCAAAGAGGCGTATCGCACCCCGGAATTTCAGGAAGCGTTGAAAAAGCCCGAAGGTGAGGTCACCCTTTGGCGCGAAAAGATGTTTGAAGCCGTCATTGACGACGAGTGGGTAACGGGCACGTTCGACCGCGTTGTGGTCGTTCGCGATGCGGCCGGGAAAGTGATTACCGCCGAGATTCTCGACTTCAAGACCAACGACGTTTCAGAAGAAACGATCACCGGCACCGTCGACCATTACCGCCCGCAGCTCAAGCTCTACGCCAAGGCGCTTGCCAAGCTCATCAACTTTCCCGCGGACCGGATCGCCTGCAAACTCCTCTTTACCCGCCCGGGCCGGGTGATCACGGCGTAAGAATCGCCGCAAAAAGGCGCAAGAATGCGCACAATGAAGAGACCGTTTGCGACAAGCGAATAGGCCCCAGTTAACTCAATAACTACTTGAAAGCGTTGGGGTTATGAGGGTGGTAAACATACAGGAAAATCAGAAATATCCTTACATAAGGAACCCATAATGTAAGGATAGCCTATTATCGTTACATATAATTGTTCAATCTCAACGAAGGTACGGAACCATTGGAGGCGAAAAGTTGAGCCACCTCAGCAGAATCCCTCTAAGAACGTATAATGTTGGTTTTCGTACGCGACCGGTGTTATGGGTGAAAACATGAACAGTGACGCAAACTTTGAAGAGGAAACACCGGAAGAGCGACGGATCCGTCAGTTGAAGACGAATACATCATGGTGAAAGCCGAAGCCTATCGAATCAGACCGCTGTTTGAGCAATTCCTGCAATTCAATATAAACGCGTGATTTCGCTCCACGCACTTTGCGCCCTCCGCGACCTTTGCGATGAAAAACTTCTTGCTTTGCGCATTTTTGCGCCTTCTTGCGGCCAGAGCCCATTCAATACGTCTCAACGACAAGGCCGGGGATACGGCGGTAATGTTCCGTGTCCCGGGTCAGAAGGGGTATACCGCGCATCTTTGCTGTAACGCCAATCAGTAGATCCATCGTGGGGATCGGTGTCCCGCTCCGCCGCAAGACTACTTCCGTTTCCGCGTAGACCACGGCAAAGGATTCGTCGGGATGCACCACCAGCAGGCTGTCGGTCAGGCGCTCGACCCGACGCAGTTCGGTATTCCAATCTGCGGCAAGGCGGGCGCCCGCCTGCAATTCGCAAATCACAAAAACAGAGGCCAAAAGAGGCGCCTCGCCCAATCGCTCGACCGCCACGGTCGCAGGCCCACGCCCCCTTCGTGCTTCCCGCAGAAGATCAATGCAGCATGTGGTATCGAGGAACATCACGCGTCAGTCGAATGAGTCTAAACTCGGTGACAGCGCCGGGGAGTCCTTCCGCGCCCTCACGATCTCCTCCATGTGGGCCAACGACTCCTCAGAAACCTGAATATCCGGCAAGACTTCCAAGAGACGCTTCGCCGTTTTTGTCGGCCCAAGACGCCTTTTAATTACCTTGCTGAACGATTCGTTTCCGCGTTTTTCGGCCGCCAACATTTCGTACGCCGCCAGATCAATGGTTATGGTCTTCACCGCCATCCGAAACCCTCACTTTATAAACACACTTACCATGCACTTATTCCGTCGAGATGTCAAGAGATCCATTTTTTGCGCCTTTTTGTGCCTCTTTGCGGCCATCCTACAAATGGGCCGGGCGGCGGGCGGTCCAGCCGTATTCGATATATTCCCAGTCAACGCGGCCGGGCCGGAGAGTGACCACGCCGAACCCCTCGTTGGTCCCGTGCCATTCGCCGCGCCACCAGCGACCGCACACCGCGCCGCCCGTGATAAAAGTCGTCCCCCGCCAGCGAACAAGCTCGTCCACATGCACATGCCCCTGCAAGATCAGCAACAGGTTATGTCCGCGAAACACCTCCAACACGGCCCGATTGTTTTCGACCGCACGGTGAAACGGATTCGGCGCCGTCGCGCCTTCCGTCGCCTGCGTGAAATTCGTCAACAGCGGAATGTGCGTGCCCAGAATGATCGGGGTCTCGCGCGATATGGACGACAAATCTTCTCGCATCCATTCAATCTGTTCCTCGCTGATATAGCCGCGATATCGTCGGTCCCCGCCCAATACGTCAATAGGGTCGAGCAGGATGAAATGATAGCCGCCGGCGTCAAACGATCGGAATGTGCGGTCCAAGCCAAAGTGATCAAGGAACTCGCGACGCGGATTGTCACTCGCCGGGGACCCGTCATCGGGATCGACGGCGACGAGATCGTGGTTGCCGATCATGGGCTGCGCTTCGGGGCGAATCGTGCGGTGCATGGCCATGTAGACGTCCCAACGCGGAGCAACCGTTTCCGCCGACGATTCAAACCCTTCGGTAATCAAGTCGCCGCCCGCAATCGCGAGATCGGCGTCCTGCGCGTTCATGGATTCCGCCGCCCTTTCGAGCGCCAGCGGCGTGTCCCATTCCACGCGCGTATGCAAATCGGTGTAATAGAGCAGGCGCACGGTTCCGGCGTCACCCGTCGGCGCGGCCCACGTCACGCGCCACGGCGAGAGCCAAACGGCGCCGGCGCCCGCGGACAACGTCCGCAGAAAATCGCGACGAGTAGGGTTGTAGTCAAGCGGTCTCATTTCCTTCTTCCGTGCCCTCTGCGTCCTCCGTGGTGAGACAAACGGCATTCCACAAGGCGACTACCTCCTCGCATAGTATCGCCACCCGGCCTCCAGCGCAATGACGGCCAGGAGGATGGCCAGCCAGAAATGTTGTTCCCGCCAGCGCGTCACCAACTGGGCACTGACCGCGCTGACATAATGTTCATCGGGAATCTGTTGCTCACGCATATGGGCGAGGTAATGCGGTGTCGCCGCGTATTGGGAGGCGTACAGCGTGTTGGAAAAGTATTTCTCCATAATCATGTGTTCGCGATAGGCAACGGTATAGTTCATCGCATATTCCGGAGAACCCGGCTCATGTTCGCGCGCGTAACCGCGATATCGGTCGCGCCTGAAAAGGTGCACACGCGCTTCATGCGCGAAGGGGTCCACGGCCGGCGTGTAGGTTCTCAGGAAATCGCCGTATCGTCGCGGATCATGATAGCGATTCAGAATGTCGGCGACCTCTTCGGCCCGGTCCCGGTCCTGCTGCGCCAGTTCCTCCGGCGGGAAACGCGAAAAGAACACGCCGATGTCCGGGTCCTCATAGCGGTAGCCGTATTCGATCATGACACTTTCGTTGGTGCGCAGATAGTCGAGACCGGGAATGCGCGACGCGTACCACTCCACGCGCGGGATGGTATTCAATGTGCACAAGCCGAGCAGCAACAGCAGCGCGATAGCCAGGCGCGCGACCAACCGTACGCCGGCCGGACTCGGCTTGGCATCGATCAACGAGGGTCGGATACCCCTGCTCACACCGACCTGGACCAGTATGGCGCTGCCGAAGTTCAGCCAGATATCACGAAAATCGAAGATTCGTCCGGGCGTGAGCCATTGAATGATTTCATCCAGCGCGCCGACCAACCCCGCCACGAGTGCGGCGGCGAAGTAAATGCTCACGTCTCGGACGCGATGCAACAGAGCCCGATAGACCAGCAGGCTCAACACGCCGTACTGAATGAAGTGAAGGGCCTCCTCGGGATTCGTGCGCAGATGCCAGGTCCAGACCACAAAGAGCGTAGCCGTACCAACCAACCACAACACGTTGCCCGCGCGAAACGCCGCCGCCCGGCGCCGGAGATAGGTCAACGCCATGACCAGCGCAACGGCAACGGCCACCAGGACCAACCACATGAACGCCTCCCGCCCCCACCGCTCGTCCACAAAGCCTTGCACCGCACGCGCCAGCGGGATGAACGTATAGATAAAGAGCGTCCAGAGACCGACATACAGCCAGGACCGACGTTCGCGCTCATTTGGTGGTCGCTGGAACATGCATGGAAAATACCGCACGCATTACGGCTTTGGCAACGAAACGCGGAAGGCCCTTTCCGGAGCCCTTTGGGGAAGATCGCAAAAAGATTTGTATTTGGTGTTTGCTTTCCGGCCCCGAACGCGCATGCTGTGCGCCAGTTTGTAGAGAGTCATTCAGTGAATTGGTAGGTTGTCCTTCGCATGCATGCGCATGGAGGGAGACGATCCGAAACCCGAACGAGTCGGGAACAGTCACGCGATCCTCCCCACAGCAGAAAGAGAAGATACATCATGGCAAGCAAGCTCTATGTAGGCAACCTGTCGTTCGACACCACGGAAGGCGATCTGCGCCAACTGTTCGAGTCCTGCGGGTCGGTCTCCAGTTGCAACCTCATCACCGACAAGTTCACGGGCAAGTCCCGCGGCTTTGCGTTCGTCGAAATGTCCTCCGCGGACGAAGCCGCAAAGGCGATTTCCGAATTGAACAGCAAGGACTGCGACGGACGCCCGTTGACCGTCAACGAGGCCAAACCGCGCGAAGACCGTCCCCGCGGCGGTGGCGGCGGGTACGGCGGTGGTGGCGGCGGACGCCGCGACCGCTACTAAGCGAACCGGCTGATACAAGCCTGTCAGGGAGGGAATGGAGTGCATCTCCATTCCCTCCCTTCTTTATGTCGGCACCCCGCCGATTTTTTGTATTTATTTATTGACATATCCTGATTATTTAATATTTTGGAGCGAATGAAAATGAAATCAAATGAAACGAAGGCGCGGGAATTGCCCGTGGAACTCCTTGAACGGATGGCCGAGATCCTGAAGCTCCTGGCACATGCGCATCGGTTGAAAATCGTGGAAGTGCTGGAACGCGACGGCGAGTTGCCGGTGTTCGAGCTTGTGAACAAACTGGCCCTCCCTCAGGCCGTGACCTCACAGCATCTGAACGCGATGAAACGAGTGGGCTTGTTACAGGCCGATCGACGCGGCAAGGAGGTCTGGTACTCCATCGCCGACCCACGCGCACTGACCATTCTGGATTGTATCCGGAAGAAGAAAGGATGAGGAGATGATGAAGTTAGAACACCACATTTCCTTTCAGACGACACATACGCCCGATCGATCGCCGCGTATCGCGAAACGATGCGCTGCGCTTTCGGAGCGCCCCGGCAGACAACGCATAACAAGGGAGGAGCCGGAAAAGAAGTCGCTTCCCCGCCGGATGGATTTGAGGGCGGGATTCCGTAGCGCGCCGTCAGCGATTCCGGCTATCGCCGCCGGCTTTCTCCTTATGGCCGCGGCATGGAATTCCGCTCACGCCATGACCATCGACGAGGCCGTCGAGGCGGCGCTGGCGAATAACCCCGGCTTACAGGCCGCCATGCATCGCGTGGAAGCCGCACGCGCCGCTACGACTCAAACGCGTTCGACCTATTATCCAACCGTATTTCTCGGCGGCGCATACACGCGAACCGACAACCCGACCCATGCGTTCATGATGGCCTTGAATCAGCGTTCCCTGGACATGAACGATCCGGAGCTGAACTTCAATGAACCTGATGATATCGACAACATGCGGCTCACCGCTGGCGTGCGTTACCAACTTTATGATGGCGGCCAACGGCGAGCCGTTCATCGGATCAAGAGGCTCGGCGTGGACGCCGAACAATACGCCACCGCGTCCTTCCAGAATACCTTGGCGTACCTTGTACAGGAGGGGTACTACCAGGCGTTGCAAGCCCGCGCTTTCGTAACGGTTCGAAAAGAAACGGTAACCAGCCTGGAAGAAAGCCTGCGGGTGGCCCGGGAACGATTCGATGCCGGTTCCGCGGTGGTCACCGATGTGCTGAACCTGGAAGTGCAGGTCGCTCAAGCCCGCGAGGATTGGGTTCGCGCGAAACACGAATTTGAACTGGCGTTGGCCGCCCTGAACACGACCATCGGCGCGGACAAAGTCCGCGCCGAAACGCTCACCCATCCCGGCCCCGCCATCGAGGGAGTCCCTGAAGAAGGAACGCCCTCACCCGTAGCCGCCGCGCACGATCGCAAGACTCACGGGGAAGAAACCGGTTCCGGTGCGCGTATCTCGTATCAACTCATCGCCGACCATCCGGAACTTCGTGCTGCGGCGGTCATGCTGGGCATCCGCGAACAGGGGATACGACGGGCGCGTGGCGCGTATGCCCCCACGCTGAACGCGTTCGGAACCGCGGACTGGGACAGCGACGTCTCCTCCGACTACGAACGGAGT
This sequence comes from Kiritimatiellia bacterium, assembly GCA_007136425.1. Classification (GTDB taxonomy): domain Bacteria; phylum Verrucomicrobiota; class Kiritimatiellia; order SLAD01; family SLAD01; genus SKZA01. The sequence continues at coordinate 2,357 of SLGY01000089.1, read as the reverse complement.
TACATGATCGGGATTGCCGCCGAATGGGAATTGTTCGACGGGTTTCGTCGTCGGGGGGCCTTGCGGGAATCGCGCGCGCAGCGCGCGGAAGCTGAAGCGACCTATGAGCGCGTGCGCGACGAGCTCATGCTGGACGTCAAACAGGCGCATATACGCGTCCAAGACGCCCGCGAACGCATGACCGTCGCGCGGGCGAGCGAGGACCATGCCGCGCGCGCGCTGGACATCACACGCGCGCAGTACGAACAGGGGGCCGCCACCCTCGCCGACCTCCTCACGGCGCAATCCGGGCTGACGGCCACGCGGACCCGTCAAACGGCCGCCCATTATGACTATCTCACGGCCCTGGCGAATCGCGAACGGGCAGAAGGCAACCTGATCCGACCCGGGCAGCGGGTCCGCTCCGAACAAAACGATTAATCCAAGGAACAGAGCCATGAAAGAGAACATGAGAAAACTATTACGTATCATTTGGAAACCGTTGATCGGCGTCGCCGGCCTCGCCGTACTGATCATATGGACCACCGGCGCGTTTACGGACCGGGTTGAGCCCGGCGTGGAAGAATACACGCCCGGCCTCGCGTTACCGGCCGATGCCGAAAGGGTCCCGGTACGGATCGCCTCCGTCCCCCATCTCGTGGACACGGTAGGCACCGTGGCATCCGACCATGCGGTCCCGTTAAGTCCGCGCATCAGCGCGGCAATCGAAGAGGTGCTTGTATCGGCGGGTGACCGCGTGACGCGCGACCAGGTTGTGATCCGTCTGGCGGACCGCGACTTGCGTGCAGCGCTGAATGACGCCCGGGCCTCCCTGCGTCGCGCCGAAACAGAATACGAGCGCATCAAGCGCCTGCACGAAAAGGAAGCGGCCACGGAACAGCAATTGATCGCCGCGGAATCCGCCTTCCGTTCCGCCGAATCCCGGGTTGATGAGGCTGAAACCATGCTCAGCTATACGGAAATTCGCGCGCCCATGGACGGCATGGTCGGCGATCGCCACGCGGAAGCAGGCATGCTCGCCCAGCCGGGCCAAACCCTGTTGAGCTTGTACGACCCGACCGTGATGCGCCTGGACGCGGCCGTCCCCGTACGGCTTGTCGACTATCTCGCTATTGGAGACACGCTCCGGGTTCAACTTGAGCGTCCCGACCGGGTCGTGGACGGCCGCGTCCACCGCGTCGTCAGCGAGATTGACCCGCGTTCGCGCACGCAGACCATACAAGTCATGCTCAACCTCGACGAAGCCGCCGTACTGCCCGGCACGTTCGGGCGACTGCGCATTCCGACCACCGAACGCGAGCGGCATCTCGTTCCGACAACGGCCGTTTATCGCGTCGGCCAACTGGAACTGGTTCAGGTCGTTACCGACGAACGCGCCATTCGGCGCCTGGTCAAGACAGGCCAAACCTTGAACGATGAAATCGAGGTGCTTTCAGGATTACAAGAAGGGGATGAGGTATTAGTCCGGCCGATGAAATAGTACGCCACACGGCAGGACGGGCTGCGTCCCGTCCGGGATGCGGGACGACACAGAGTTCGTCCCACCAGTGAGGCAACGTCTTTTTGAATGCAGGTGAGATAATGGAACAAGACAACACATTCTTGACGGGCATTGTTCGTGCGTTTCTGCACAGTAACCTGGCAATCATGCTCATCATCATGAGCCTGTTCGTCGGAGCCTTCGCTCTGTGGCTTACCCCCCGCGAAGAGGAACCCCAGATTGTGGTGCCGGTGGCCGACGTGCTGATCCGGTATCCCGGCGGCAGCGCGAAGGAAGTCGAGCAGCTCGTTTCCTCGCGTCTGGAAAAACTGCTTTATCAAATCGACGGCGTGGAATACGTGTATTCCGCGTCGCGCCCCGGCAAGGCGATTGTCACCGTCCGCTTCTTTGTGGGCGAAGATCGCGAAGACAGCCTCATCAAGCTTTACAACAAACTGTTCTCCAACATCGACCAGGTCACCCCCGGCATCTCCGACTGGGTGGTCAAGCCCATCGAAATCGACGACGTGCCCATCATCAACGCCGCGCTCTACAGCGACCGTTACGGGACACACGAACTGTACCGGGTGGCGGAAGAAGTCGTCGACCATCTCCAACGCCTGCCGGACAGCGCCCGCATCACCATACATGGAGGCGAACGGCGCGCGGTCCACGTCTACCTGGATCATACCCGTCTGGCCGCGTATGATTTGTCGCCGCTCGAAGTCATGGGCGCCATTCGCGCATCGAACGTGCAACGCGAAAGCGGCGCGTTCGAGCAAGCCGACGAGGTGATCCGGGTGGAAGCGGGTCCTTTCCTGCAGGACGCCAAGGAAGTCGCCTCCCTGATGGTCGGCGCACACGAGGACCGGCCGAT
>SLGY01000194.1 GCA_007136425.1 Kiritimatiellia bacterium | reverse complement strand
TTCAAGGCTTCGGCATCGACCGTGCCCACGATGATCGCCACGCCGAGCACATAAATGGTCGTCGCGGTGAGCAGGGACAGGAACATGCCGAGCGGAAGATTGCGTTCCGGCCGTTTCACCTCTTCACTGACGCTCGCGACCTTGGTCAAACCCGCGTAGGAAACAAAGACCAGGCCGACCGTGGTAAAGGTTCCGTGCAACCCCTGCACTTCATGGAAGAAAGGCGTATAGGAAGCCTTCACCGCTTCGGGCGGCATGCGAAAGAACAGATGCCAGAGACCTTGCACCACGAAGAAGGCCAATATGCCCAGCATGCCCGCCACCAGCGCAGCCTGCAACCGTGACCCTTCCTTGGCGCCCAGTATATTGACCCCGGCAAACACAACGGTAAGGGACACCGCCAACGCTTTGATGATCCAAAGCTGTTGATTGGCGTCCTCGGGCAGCCACGACGAAACACCGGGCGCGATGGCCAGATAAGCCCCAATACCCAGCATGGCGAAGCCTGATTTCAAAACCAGACTCATCCAGACGCCGAACCCGCCGATGGTACCGATAGCCGGCCCCATACTGCGATCAAGAAAGTAATAGGTGCCGCCGGCGCGCGGCAAGGCCGTTGATAATTCCGCCATGCAAAACATGGCCGGGATCATCAACAGTCCCGCAATCAAATAGGCCAGCACCGTACTGGGCCCGGCATGCGCCGTAGCCAGGCCGGGTAGCAAAAAGAAACCGGAACTGAACATCGCGCCCGTGCTGATCGCGTATACATCCCAAAGCCCCAGCTCTTTTCTCAAGCCGGGCCGGTCCGTGGAGGCCGTTGTATCCTGCGTTGTCGACATCTTTATATCCCCAGACGCGTCCTCATAGCATTAAACATATAATTTCGACAATCCTGCAAACAGGCCCACGCCCATCCGCCCAATTTACGCCTTTATCCCCCGGCCAATTGACCGCAGGCGGCGGCGATGTCCACGCCGCGCTCGACCCGGACGGTACAGGGCACGCCATGCTCCTTGAGGACGGCCTGGAAATTCAAGACGCGGCGGCGGTCCGAGCGACTCAGCGGCGTACCGGGCACCGGGTTCCAGGGGATGAGGTTCACATGACATAACAACGGCGGACGGTCCGCAGGCCGCAATAATTGCGCCAGTCGCAACGCCTGTTCAGGAAAATCGTTCTTCTCTTTCAACAACACATATTCGAACGAAACCCGGCGGCGCGTCTTTTCCGTGTATGTGCGCGTCGCCTCGATCAGTTCCGCAACCGGATACCGTTTGTTTACCGGCATCATCGCCGACCGCAAGTCGTCGTCGGGCGTATGCAACGAAATGGCCAGATTTACCGGCAATGCCTCGTCCGCAAGCCGCAGAATGCCCGGCACCAGCCCGACGGTGGATACGGTAAAATTGCGCGCCCCCATATCGTATCCGTCCGGATCGTGTAATCGCTCCACGGACGTCCACCAGTTGTCATAATTGTTGAACGGCTCTCCCATACCCATGAAAACAATGTTCGACAATCGGCGATTCTCGATCTTCGCTTGCGGGTTGGAAGCGGCGAGGAAGGCCTTTAATTCGCGCTCGGCCCACAAGACCTGCTCGATGATTTCGCCCGGCGTGCAATCGTGCAGGAACCCCAATTTTCCCGTCGCACAGAACACGCATTGCATCGGACAACCCGACTGCGACGATACGCATACGGTCGCGCGATCGGGATAGATCATCAGCACGGTCTCGAGCGGATCGCCGCCGGGCAAGGTCCACAACACCTTGCGCGTCATGCCGTCATCGCCGGTAAGCAACTGTTTCTTTCTCAGTACGCCGAACGCGGTTTCATTCGCCAGCCGGTCCCGGAGCGCCTTCGGGAAATCCGTCATGGTCGCCGGATCGGCGGTGCGCTGAACATACAGATGCCGATAAAGCTGTTTGGCGCGATAGGCGGGCTCGCCCCAACGGCGGAACAGTTCCGCCAATGCGCCGGGAGAAAGATCGTACAGGTTGGGGCGATCAGATGACATGCCATACGCCGTTTCAGTAAGCCTTCCGCATATGGGAGGGCGGATGCTGCAATTCTTCGCGATACTTCGCCACCGTTCGGCGCGCCACGGCGACGCCCTCGTCCTTCAGGCGACGCGCAATGGCCTGATCGGATAGCGGCTTGGCCGGATCTTCGCGGGCAATCAATTGGTCGATACGCTCCTTGATGCTTTTATTCGATACGGCCTCGCCCCCGGCGGTCTGGAAGCCCGGCGTGAAGAAGTACTTCATTTCGTAGACGCCTTGCGGCGTCTGCATGTACTTTCCCGAAACGGCCCGGCTCACCGTGGTCTCGTGGATATCGAGAACGTCCGCCACCGCGGACATGGTGAGCGGCCGTAGATGAGCCACCCCCTTCTCCAGAAAGCCTTCCTGCACCTTCACGATTTCCTCCGCAATGTTGCGGATGGTTTGTTGGCGTTGATGGATGCTCTTGATCAGAAACGCGCCTGACCGGATCTTTTCCATGATGTATTGCTTCACGTCCGGCGCGGTCGACGCCGATTCCATCAGGTTGCGATAATGCTTGCTGATGCGCAAATGCGGTATCTGCTCGTCGTTCAACGAGACAACGTACTGGTCGTTCACTTTTTGCACAATGACCTCGGGCAATACGTACGCCGCCGTATCCGAGGAGAATCGTCGACCCGGTTTGGGTTCCAACGTGGCGATGTATCGCGCCATCTCCCGCACTTCCGACTCCGGAATCTTCAGGGCCTTGGCGATCTGTCCGTAGCGACGCGCGCCCAGCGCGTCCAAATGATCCCGCACCACGTCTTCGAGCGGCGACCCGCTCCGGCCTTCGCGCTCGATCTGAAACAGCAGGCACTCCGTCAGATCGCGCGACCCGACCCCGATGGGCTCGAACTCGCGAATCACGTCCAGCACCTTGTCCATCACGGACTGATCAATACCCGTGGTGGCCGCCAATTCCTCCGGCAAAACGGAGAGGAACCCGTCTTCGTTGATATGGCCGATCAACAGCTCGCCGGCCGCCACCTCCTCTTCCGTCAACCCGGCCAGAGCCAACTGATGCAAAAGATGCTCCTGCAAGGATTCCGCTTGGGAAATCGAGTCGAGCATGTGCTTTCGGCGTTCATCTTCTTCCAGCGAGCCGCCCGATCGCGGCGCGCTTTCCCGGAAATACTCCTTCCAGTCGTCGTCCAACTGCGCCAGCACCTCGTATTCCTCGCCGAAATCCTGAACGGCTTCGTCTTTCGGCTGCAACTCCGGCGCTTCCAGCTCTATGCGCTCGTTCTCCGTAATCCGCTCTTCCAGCGTCGGGTTCTGTTCCAACTCGCGCCGCACCAGACTGCCCAACTCCAGCATCGGGACCTGCAGAAATTCGAGCGACTGACGCATCTGAGGCGCCAGCACCGTCTGCATGCGCTGTTGCTGTGTCTGTGATAGTTGCGGTCCGCTCATACAATCCCGCCCGGGTTATTCTTGCGCCATTGTACACCCAGCCCGCGCTGACGACAAATATTATGGCCGCAGCCCTCCCAACGCGCCAGCGCATATTCATCTACTTGCGTAACCCGTTGAAAAGAATGACAAAACACCCAAGTACCCAAGCACGAAAGAAGCTCGAATTCCGAATGCCGAAAAGCGAGATGGCTACAATTGCTGG
>SLGY01000120.1 GCA_007136425.1 Kiritimatiellia bacterium | reverse complement strand
TCCGCGCGTGATCACGTCGAGCCGTTGATCATCGATCAGGGCGCTGCCGGCGGGATAGAGCGGGGACAAGGTGACGCCTTCTCTGCCGACCCAGCGGCTCGTGTCTTTGGACGAAGAATAGCCGGCGTCTCTTGTGGTGGCGTCTTCGAGGACCAGGCGGTGAAAGATGGTGGTGCGAGGCAGGAGCCTGCCCAGCAAGGCCGCGCCCACGGCGGCCCCGACAATAGCGGACGACAGTTTCAGCAGCGGCACCCGCAATTCCGGCATGGACGGGATCCATGGATCGCCCGGGAATCGTTCCACCATGGCGTTGAGCAGCGCCCACAACACGAGCAGCAGGCCGGTCAACCCGATAACACCGAAACCAGGGAAGACAAAGACCTCGACCGCAATAAGAGCGACCCCTAGGACGAACAGCAGGATATCCTCGTTGCCTGCCAAGCCGGCAATATGGTGGCCGGTGAAGAACAGAAGCAGACAGATAATGCCGACGGCGCCCGGCACGCCGAACCCGGGCGATTGAAACTCAAGGTATAGTCCCAGGAATCCCACCATCATCAAAAGCGGTCCGATCACTTGAAGAAAACGCGCGATCCGTTCGGCCATGGTGACTTCCAGCTCGACCCGCCGGGCGCGATCCAGTCCGACGACGGCCAGCATTTCGTCCAGATCGTTATAGGTCCCCTCGGAGAGCAGCGGTGTCTGGTCTTCTCCGAATCGGCGCTCCGCCTCGGCGTTCGTGAGGGTCAACAGCTGGCCTTCCTTGCTGATCACTTCGCCGTCAACGATATATTCGACCTCCGGTCGAACCATGGCGGACGCCATTTCCTCGTCGCGCCCTTTTCGTTGGGCGATGCCCCGAACGAGGCTGTCCACATACGACATGATCTTCTCGCGTTCCGCGTCGGGCATGGGTTGCACGCCGCCGCCCGGCGACATCATGATCGGCATGGCGTCGCCGATTTTCGAGCCGGGCGCCATGTAGATATAATCCGAGGCCAGGGCAATAATGGCGCCGGCGGATATGGCGTTGTGTTCCACAAACGTGTAAGTCGGCATTTCCATGCGAGCAATGAGATCGATGATTTCCTCGGTGACATTAACCGCCCCGCCGGGCGTATCCATGGGAAAGACCACCGCGTCCGCATTCTCCGTCCGCGCCTCCGCCAGGCCGCGTCGGACGATATACAAAAGCGCCGGCTCGATCGGGCCGCGGATCGGCAGGACGTAGACCAGTCGATCGTCGTCTACCGGTTCGCGCGGGGCGGGCGCGTCCGTCCCGGCCGCGCTCATACCTAAGCCCAGGAAACCCAGCAGGGTGCACAACGCGCCCATAAAGATGATCAATCGGTATTTCATAGTCTATCAGCTCGTTTCTTACGGGATACAGTACAACAAAGCAGGCGGGCCTGACTACTTTTCTTGTCATGAATGGGTTTACCATACCACTATACCGTGGATTTCGCGACGGGAATCGGAACAGTAAACACGTTTTTTGAGGAAACAAGCGTATGGATTTGAAAGGGAAAAAGGCATTGGTGACGGGCGGCGCCGTGCGCATTGGTCGTGCGATTTGCGAAATGCTGGCCGATGGCGGTGCGGATGTATGTATTCATTACAGCCGCTCGTATGACCAGGCATGTTCGTTGAAGGACGATCTCGAAAAGCGAGGCGTCCAGGCGCATATCGCGGAGGCCAATCTCATGACGGAAACCGCGTGTACGGAATTGATGGATAAAGCGGTGGCCCTGCTGGGGCCGTTCGACATCCTGATCAACAACGCATCGGTGTTTAACAAGCAAACGCTTGACGAGGCGGATATGGACGTATGGATGGGCGAAATGTGGCCCAATTTTTTCGCCCCCGTCCAATTGATGCGGCGGTTCGCGAAGCAGACCTCGAAAGGCAAAGTCGTTAATATGCTGGATCGGCGTGTGACGTCGCTGGACACCGCGTGCGTTCCGTATCTGATCAGTAAGAAGGCCTTGGAAGAAGTCACTCGCATGGGAGCGCTCCACTACGCGCCGGGAATCTCGGTGAATGGCGTGGCGCCGGGCGCCGTCTTACCGCCGCCCGGCAAAGACGAGCAGTATATCGTTGATCATGCGGGGCCGGTCCCGCTTGAGGTGCGTGTGACACCCCGGGATATTGCTTCGGCGGTACGCTTTGTGCTGGAAAACGACACCATCACGGGTCAAGTTGTCTTCGTGGACGGCGGACAACACTTGGGGAATGGTTGATGATGGGTGCGGTTCCGCATTTGGGTTTTAGTACTCGATCACCCAACACCGAACATTGAACATCGAACGTCGAACATTGAACGCTGAACGCTGAACATCGAACATCGAACATCGAACATTGAACGTCGAACGTTGAAAGCAGGGACAAGGAGCCGATGAGTGATCGTATTTATATAAGGGATTTGGCGTTGCGCTGCATTATCGGCATTTATCCCGAGGAACGGCGCGAGCGGCAGGATGTGGTTATTAATCTGGTCCTGGAAGGCGATTTGTCCAAGGCGCCGGTAACAGACGCCATTGAGGACACGATCAATTATAAATTCATCAAGAAATCCATCGTCCGGATGGTGGAAGCGAGCGATTTCAATCTCATTGAATCCATGGCGTCGCGTATTCTGGACATCTGCCTTGAAGACGCCAAGGTGCGGCGGGCTACGGTGACGGTGGACAAGCCGGGCGCATTGCGTTTTGCGCGTAGCGTGGCCGTGGAAATGGCCCGCGAGCGTTCGGCTTGAAGACGGACGATATGATTGCGAAGCGAGTGCGACTTCTGGTGTTGCGCGGCGGGGCGCTGGGCGATTTTATCGCCACCTTGCCCGCATTGAGAGCGCTTCGTGCGCGTTGGCCGGACGCGTATATTGAGCTTATCGGGTACCCGCATATTGCGCGTCTTGCGCTCGAAGGGAGTCTGGTGGACAAAGTGGATTCCCTGGACCGGGCGGGGATCGCGAAGTTCTTTGCGCTGACGCCCAGTTTCACCGCCGCCCAGGTGTCCTACATCCGTTCGTTCGACCTGATCCTCTGCTATCTGCATGATCCCGACGGCAGCGTGTTGAATAATCTGCAATTGGCCGGGGCCAAGCAGGTGATCTACGGCTCTCCGATCGTGGAGAAAGGGTGCCATGCCGTGGATCATTTGCTGAAGCCTTTGGAAACACTCGCCATTTATGAATCCGGCGTCGCTCCAAAGTTACGCTTGGACCCGGACCAGTGCGCGTGGGGAGCGGACTTGCTGAAGACGCGGGGGGTGACCGGGCGAGCCTATATGATTCATCCCGGAAGCGGCAGCGCCCGCAAGAATTGGCCGGTGGATCATTTCGAAGCGTTGGCGGACCGTTTACGCACGGAACGGGGCGTCGCACCTTTATTTCTGCTGGGCGAGGCGGAAGGGGCGCTCGGCGAACGATTGCGACGGCACACGGTATTTACGGACTTGTCGCTGCTTCAAGCGGCGGCGTTGCTCAGTGCCTGTCACGCGTATATTGGAAACGATTCGGGCATAACGCATATGGCGGCCGCGTTGGGGTTGCCGGTGACCGCCCTTTTCGGGCCGAGTTCGCCCGAACAATGGGGGCCGCGCGGGGAGCGGGTACGCATCGTGACCGCCGATTCATCCGATATAACGCGAATCGATCCCGAAACGGTGTGGCGC
>SLGY01000189.1 GCA_007136425.1 Kiritimatiellia bacterium | reverse complement strand
GATTGGGCGCACATCACGTTTGTCGCGCGCGACCCGACGGAGGACACGCGCGCGCTGGCCGATGGCGATGAGCGCGTCACGCTCCATGAACGGGACGTGGAGGAAACGGATGTCGAATCCGCGGACTTGGTGATCGAATCGACCATGGACGACGCGCTTGGCCGCAAACTGGCGGCTTGGTGCCGGCCCCGGCGAATTCCATTGAACGCAATGGACAAACTTGCGCACTGCGATATATATTATCCGGCATTGATTCTTCGGGGACCGCTGATACTAGCGATTGCCAGCAGCGGGGAAACACCGGCCTTGGCCGCCACCTTGCGAAAGGTGCTGGAGCAAAAAATGGGACCGGGCTGGTGCAACGCGGCCATGCTGCTGGCCGAGACACGACGCGCGTTACCGGCGAGCCCCGCACGAATGGAATTGCTGAAGGCGATTGCGAACGACGAACGGTTGTTGTCACTCATTGCCGAAAATGATATAGAAGGAATGCGACACTTGATCGAAGATGCAACTCGTAGGATGCCAGATTGACGCGGAACACGCGGAGCAACGAACCGAAGCGCTGGATCGGCTTCGCTCGTTCGATCATCCGTTGTTGATTCTCAACACCTGCCAGCGGCTTGAATTCTACAGTTGCCGTACGGTGGACATACCCTCCTTGTCCCCCTCCCAACAATGGAAAGACGCGATGGCTTTCGAGCGGATTGCCCGCATTGCCGCGGGTTTGGAGAGCCGTATTCTCGGGGAACTGGAAATCCTCGGCCAGGTCCGCAGCGCATATAAGAACTTCCGCCAAGCGCGCCGACCCGATTGCTGCCAATTGGACAGCTTCTTTCAGGACGCCTTGGCCCTCGCCCGGCGCGCGCGCCGCGAGAGCGGTATCGACCGCAACCTGACCTCGCTCGCCGGCCTGGCTTCGCGCGAACTGATGTCGCGCGTACCGGCAGGCGCGCCCATTGCCGTGATTGGATCCGGCTCCATCGCGGGGAGCGTCGCCCGTTATCTGGGCAAACGCGGCAAGTCGCCCGTACGCGTCACGAGCCGCTGTCCGGACCGCGCCATGACCCTGGCCCAGGAGGTCGGCGGCTTCGGCGGCGGGCTCAATGACCTGCAACACCTGCTGGACGGCGTTTCCGGCATCATCACCGCAACGGCCGCGCCGCATCCCGTGCTCTACGTGAACCATCTTTGCGGCGCCAACCGGCCCCTGGCAATCATCGACCTCGGCGTACCGCCGGATACGCATGACAGCGTACGGGAACTGGCCGACGTGGACTATGTCGGACTCGAACAGATCGAATCAAAGGCGCAGATCAACACCGAAGAACGTCGCGAACGGGCGGAGATCGCCGCTCGTATCATCAAAGACGGAGCACTCGCGTGGTCCCGCAAAAGTTAAGGATCGCAACGCGCTCCAGCCGCCTCGCCGTGGCACAAACCGAGGAAGCCCGTCAAAGCATCCTGCGCGTACTTCCGAAGACGGAATGTGACGTATACCTGCTTACCTCGCCCGGTGATCGGGATCTAGCCACGCCCTTGACGGACGAATCGGTTCCCGACGACTTCTTTACGCGCGACTTGGACGACGCCCTTTTGAAAGGCGAGGCCGATCTTGCGGTCCATTCCGCCAAGGACCTGCCGCAGACCATGCGTGACGGGTTGACAGTCGCGGCGCTGCTACCCGCCCGCGACATTCGCGACGCCCTCGTGCTGCGCGCCGACTGGCCGGATCATCAGTCGCCCGCCATCATCGGCACGAGCAGCCCCAAACGCGAACAAGCGATACGCGCCCTCTATGCGGACGCCGAAACCCGCCCCATACGCGGATCGATTGACGAGCGCTTGAAACAGCTCGATGCGGGCCGGTACGACGCCGTCATTGTCGCGGCCTGCGCCTTGGAACGATTGGGTTTAGCGAAACGCATAAGCGCCTATCTCCCCTACGAACCCGCTCCGCAACAGGGGCGCTTGGCGCTTGTCGCGCGGGCCGACAACCGCGACCTCTTGCGGGCGCTCCGCGCATTGGACGTACGCCGTACAGCCGGCCTGGTCGTCATCGCCGGTTGTCCCGCCGACATCGCCCTGCTCCCTGCCCGCACACGGAGCTACCTGGATCAGGCCGACATCGTCATTCATGATCGCCTGATCGCCGACGACATCCTCTTGACCGTACGCGATAAAGCGCGCGCGGTCGGCAAAGCCGGCGGCGAACCCTCCACACCGCAACACGAGATTCACCGCCTGATGCTGCACGAAGCCGAACAGGGCAAGCTGGTCGTACGTTTGCAGGGCGGCGACCCGTTGATCTTCGCGCACTTGAGCGAAGAACTCGAATTCCTGCAAGCATGGAACCTGCGCGTAGACCTGCTACCCACGCTCACCGCGGCACAGGTGGCCGCGTCGCGCGCATTGGCGCCATTAACGCATCGGCACGACGGCGGTCACATACACTTTCTTTCCGGACATACGCCCGAGGGCGAAGACCCGGCGCCTCTGCCCGGTCCCGGCGCAGGCAATCTCGCCATATATATGGGCGTAACCCGGGCGCCCGACATCCAGCGACGCCTGCTGCGCGCCGGCTGGCCGCCCGACAGCCCGATCATTATCGGCGAACGACTCGGTTACCGGGATGAAGCCATACGCACGGTTGAACTGCGGCACTTGGGGGAAACGGTCCGGGAACGTCCCACGATCTATCTGGTCGGCACCAAATCGTACACCGCCGCCGGTCGCACGCTCTTCGTCGGCACCGACCCGGAACACTTTCTTAATTACGGTCCGCTCATTCACTGGCCTCTTATAAAACTCGTATCGCGCCCTTTGGAGGAACGAGCGGCCGTGCTGAAAGCCGCATTGGACGAGGTCGACGGCATCATCTTCCCTTCGCGCTTTGCCGTGCATAGTTTCATGGAAGCCCTCATGCAACGGTTCGATGCGCGGCGTCTAGCCGCCAAAAAACTGCTCGCGGTCGGACCGGCGACGGAAGCGGAACTACGTCGTTACGGATTGCATGCGGATGCTTCGGTGGATTCCTATGGAGGCGTCCGCGTACTTGCCAGTCAAACGGCTTCCAAGTTCGAAGGCGTGTATCTCTATCCCTGCTCAAGCGTCGCACCGAAGGAAGAACGAATCGAAACCTTGCGCAAAGCGGGCATTGAGGCGCGAACCGAATGCTTCTATGACAATCGCACGGTCGCGTACAACGCGCTTCCTTCTACCCCTTTTGAACGGGTGCTCTTTACCAGCGCATCTACCGTTCGCGCCTATTTCGACCTCTACCCGGACGAACTGGACGCCCGCCGCGACTGGCTCGCCGTCGGCCCGTCCACGGACGAAGCGCTCCAACGGCTGGGCTTGGACGCGCATGTGATCCCGCACCGCAGGAAGAAATAGAACCTGTCAGTCCGTTCGAAAAATCATCGTCACACATTTCCATATTCGGCGCTAAGTGTGTTTTGCTGCTATGACTCCGCTCACAATAACTAATACCAAGCTCCATTACTTCTCGGTACATTCTCTTCGGACGCGACGGAGCGCGTCCCTCCACAGTGATGCTGCAACGTATTGTGTTGTGACACATTAACTGGAGGGGCAACCTCCCGAGGCTGTCTCAATACTTCATAAGCAAGCCCGCCGACCGCATGCGCCTTCGTTTCACTACGGCGGCACAGGGAGGGTCGGCCTACAACCACCAGAACTTGTAGGCCGGGGCTCTGTCCCCGGCGTCTTCAAGTTG
>SLGY01000022.1 GCA_007136425.1 Kiritimatiellia bacterium | reverse complement strand
CCGACGGTGATTTACGGTCGCGACGATACCGCCGCGCATGTGTTGGAGGCGTTACGCGCGGAACCGGGCTTGGGCTACGTGCCGGTGGGCCTTTTCGATGACGAATCTTCGGCGGGCAGTTATATCGACGGCGTGCCGGTGCTCGGCTCCATGGATCAGAACACCTCGGAAGCGCCATATGCCATCATTGCGACGACACAGACATCGCGCGAACGGCTGATCGGGCTGCTGGAAGGGCCGTTGACTATTTATCGGCGCGTGGTGGTGATTCCGGACCTGTTGGAAGCGCCTTCGTTGTGGGTCACGCCGCGCGATTTCGTCGGTTTGGTCGGATTGGAGATCGCGTTGAACCTGCTCAATCCCTTTTCCCGATTTCTCAAGAGAACGTCCGATATCCTGTTGGTCCTGCTGTCGGCGCCGGTCTGGGTCCCGTTGTGTCTGGTGCTCGGGCTGTTGATCTGGTTGGAGGACCGAAACGGGCCGTTGTTCATTCAGGAACGCATAGGCTATTACGGTGAGCGCTTCAGTACATGGAAATTCCGGACCATGCGTCCGAATGCGGAAGAGATTCTGAAACGCGAAATCGCCGCGAACCCGGAACTGGAGGCGGAATGGGCGGTGGACTGTAAGTTGCGCAACGATCCGCGTGTGACGCGTGTCGGCCGATTTCTGCGCAAGACCTCGCTGGACGAGTTGCCGCAGTTCATGAACGTGTTGCTCGGCGAAATGTCGCTGGTGGGGCCGCGCCCATTGCCGGAATATCATTACCGGCAGTTGCCCGCGCAGATACGCGCATTACGCGATCGTGTCCGACCGGGCATCACCGGGCTGTGGCAGGTGTCGGGCCGCAGCGAGGCGGGAACCAAGGGCATGGAGCGCTGGGACGCGTATTACGTGCGTAACTGGTCGCTCTGGCTCGATATCGTCATCCTGGTGCGCACCGTGCGCGTGGTCGCTTCCCGAGAAGGCGCGTATTGATGATCCGGTGGCGACGTGTTTGGATCGGCCTGTTACTGCTGGCCTGCGCAGGGCCGACACCGGCGCAGGCGGGCTTGGCGGCGCATGAGGTGTTGCTGCTGGTCAACCGGCAATCGCCGCGTTCGCTGGAGGTCGCGAATCATTTTGTGCACGTGCGTCACGTACCGCCGCGCAACGTGATCTATCTGGATTTGCCGGAGCACGTGTTGGAACCGGAAGCGGAAATCGCGCCGGACGAGTTCACGCGCTATATCTGGGAACCGGTCCAAGACGTCATCGCCGAACGGGCATTGGACGATCACGTGTTGGCCTGGATCTATTCGGTGGACTTTCCCGTACGCATCACGACCGATCCGCCCGTGTCACTGATGGGCATGACCTTCCTGCGCAACCGGTTCCCGCGCGATCCGGAACTGGTGGACAAGGGCCGCTACCCTTCCCGCCTGTACGCAGGGCCGGATGAGGAGGACGGGGACCGGGTGGAAGGCGGATCGCTGGTGCGGTATCCGAATGCCCTGGGCCCTGCCATGCCGGTGCCCAGCATGATGCTCGGTTTTACCGGGTCGCGTGGAACGGATACGGAGACCGTGATACGCACGCTGCGCTACGGACAGGCGGCAGACCGGTCCATGCCGCGCGGGACGGTGTATTGGTTTGAGGGCGAGGATATCCGCGCTTCGATCCGGGAATGGCAATTCTCCGACACGCAACCCGAATTAAACCGCCTGGGCGTGCGCACCACCGTCTTGTCCGGAGAGCCCGATAATCTCGCCGGCATCATCGGCCTGCAGATGGGCTCGCAATACGTGTATGCGGAAACCGCCGGTCGCCATTTGCCGGGCAGTATGGCGGAACATTTGACGAGTCACGCGGCGAGTTTCCATCTCCCTTTCCAGACCAAGCTCACCGACTGGATTCGCGCCGGTGCAACCGCCTCGGCGGGTACGGTGACGGAGCCTTACAGTATATGGACGAAGTTTCCGACCGCCCGTTTCTTCGCGCATTACGCGCGCGGCCACACGATGTTGGAAAGTTTCTACCTCGCCCTGCGCAGTCCCTTGCAGATCCTGCTGGTCGGTGAACCGCTGGCCCGGCCGTGGGCGCAGCCCCGTTTGTTGACGTTGGTGCGTATGGAAGACGATCCGCAACAAGGCGTTGCGTCTTTCGTTATCGCCGTGCAACCCGAGGTTCCGCAGGGCAGGCTGGAATATACCCTGCTACTGGACGGTGTTCCTGTGTCGACGAGCGCGGGCGAACCGCACCTGACCTTTGACACGCGTGACATTGCCGACGGCCACCATGAATTGCGCGTGGTCAGCTATGCGCGCGCACCGCTGGCCGATACCGCAATGACGCGGATCGACCTGCTCGTAGACAATCTCGGGCGTTCCGTGCGCGTCTCCAAGGCGGGCGAGGAGAACGGGGAACGCGACCTGTACGCTCCGCTCGAACTGGACGTGGAAAGCGAGGGCGATCCGTTGCGGTTGGCGGTGTTGCACAATGAACGCGTCCTCGCCGAAGAGGACGGCGGGTCCGCGCGGTTCCGGTTGGATCCGGAACAGATCGGCGCCGGGCCGGTCGCCTTGCGGGTTCGGGCGGAGTATGAAGACGGGATGCAGGTGCATAGCGAGCCGTTGCGGATGGAGTTTCGCAGGCCGACCGCCCATCCGGACCTGCGCGCGCGGGCGGCCGACGGCGCCGCCGAACGCCGGACGGCGCCGGATTGGGAGCAGGCGACCGTCCTGAACGGGGGGGTGCAGGACCTTCGCGAGCGGGGCCGCCTCTTCGAGCCGGAAACCGATGATGAGCCGGCACTGCTCCTGTTCGAGGAATCGCCCGGCGCGGATGCGCATTATTCCGCGCGCATGACCGTGCCCTTTGCGCGCGTGGCCCACCCGCAAACGGAGTCGGCGGGTCTGGTGTTCGCCGCGGAAGACGAAGACCACTTTGATTACTTTATCATGTACGGCCGTTCCAGCGCCTGGGCGTTCGGCCGATACCGCAATGGCCGGATGGAACATGCGGTGCGGCGCGGTGCGCCGATACTTCGGACGGTCCCCCATTCGATCGACCTGGTCTTCGAAGACGGTGTCGCGCGCGCGTTTATCAACGGGACACTCATCGCAGAATGGGCGGACGCCGCGAGGCCCGAAGACGGGCGCTGGGGGCTGTTGGTTTCCGAACGAGCGGCGCAATTCGAGGACGTGCGCATGGACACGGGGGACGAAGAATGAGCGATGCGAATGGTGCGGGCCGGGCTTGCGTTTTCTTTGATCGGGACGGAATCGTTAATGCGTCGCCCGGCCCCGGTTATGTGGAGCGACTGGCGGATTTTCATCTTCTTCCCGCGTTTCTTGACGCGCTGCGCGTGACACGGGAGCGCGGTTACGAGGCGGTGATCGTAACAAACCAACGCGGGGTAGGTTTGGGATTGATGACCCAGGAGACCCTGGACGAAATCCATGCGGCGCTCCTGGACGCGGTGAACGAGGCGGGGTTGGATCTGCTGGCTATCTATTATTGCACGGCCAACGACAACGCGCATCCGAACCGCAAACCGAATCCGGGCATGTTGCTGGAGGCGGCCTCGCGGTACGGACTGGATTTGAGCCGCTCGTGGATGGTGGGCGACAATGAGAAGGACGTGCAGGCGGGCCGGGCGGCGGGATGCCGGACGGTGCTGGTGAACGCGTCTGATCAGCCGACGGCGGCGGATTATCGACTGGCCGATATGGAGCAATTAGCCGATTTTTTCGAGTCGAACCTGTG
>SLGY01000075.1 GCA_007136425.1 Kiritimatiellia bacterium | reverse complement strand
TCGCATACGGCGTTTGTCGCCGCCACGGAAGACGACGAGAACAACATCATCTGCTGTCTGCTCGCCGAAAAACGCGGCGCCTGCTATACGGCGGCACAAGTGACGAAGACGGGATACGCGCCGATCATCAACAGTCTGAGTCTGATGGATCGTGCGGTTAATCCGTACACCTCCATGATCAATGCGATCTCGCGGTTCATACGCGGCGCGGACATCGAAGCGGCCGCCACCCTTTACAGTTTGCCCGGCGAAATGATCGAAGTCCGACTCCCCGAAAAGAGTCCATGGACCGGCCAATCCATTGAATCCATCGGCGCGCTGAAGAACGGGATCATCGCCGCGCTGTTGCGCCGGGGTGAGGTGATCCCGGCCACCGGCGACTTGGTGCTGGAACCCGACGACCGGCTGGTCATGTACGCGTTACCCAAAGCGTCCGCCAAGATTCTTGCAACCTTGCGCGGCGCGTAAAGAGAGATCTTCGGATACCATGAACTTTCGAGCCGTCTTTCATCTCATATCCTACCTGCTCTTCTTTACCACATTGGGGCAATTCGTCAGTTGGGGTGTGTCCGTGGCCTATGACGATCCCGCCGCCGTCCGCAACGGTCTGCTCCATGCCGCGCTGCTCTCCACGGCTGTCAGCGCCGTTCTCTGGCTGGTGACGCGCGGACCGATCGACCTCTCGCGCCGGGACGGATTCGGCATCGTCACCTTCGGCTGGTTGGCGGTCGCGCACCTGGGCGCGCTACCCTATATCTTCAGCGGGGATCTCGCCGACCCCGCTTCGGCGCTGTTCGAGGCCATGTCCGGTTTCACGGCCACCGGCGCCACGGCGGTGACGGTCATCGAAGACATGCACCACGGAGTGCTTTTCTGGCGCGCGCTGACCCAATGGTTCGGCGGCATGGGCATCATCGTCCTATGCGTGGCCATCCTTCCGTTCCTGGGCGTGGGCGGTATGCAGTTGTATCGCGCGGAATTCTCCGGACCGTCCAAGGATCGATTGACTCCGCGCATCGAATCGACCGCCAAGTTGTTGTGGGGAGTATATCTGCTGCTCAGTCTGGCGTGCATCCTGCTCATTCGTTTCGGTGGCGTTGACTGGTTCGATGCCGTCTGCACCGGGTTCACCACCATCGCGACCGGCGGCTTCACCACGACCAATCAAAGCGTGGCGGCGTTTGACTCATTGTACGTCGAATCGGTCATGATCGTCTTCATGATTCTTGGTGCGCTGCATTTTCCCTTGCATTACCGGGCCATCACGGGCCGGCCATTAAACTATTTCAAGAATCCCGAGTTCCGTTTCTTCATGGCCTGCTGGCTAGGATTCGTCCTCATGGTCACACTCAACATCCGAGGCGCACACGTCGCCTCGCTTGGCGAAGCTCTGCGCGCTGCGTTGTTTCAATGTACCTCCATCATCACCACGTCCGGTTTTGTCACGGCGGATTACGATCAATGGCCCACCGCTTCCCGTTTCCTGTTGGTGCTGATGATGCTCATCGGCGGTTGCGCGGGATCCACGTCCGGAGGTATGAAGGCGGTCCGGGTGTTTGCCCTGATCAAGAAGGGGTTCCGCGAAGTACGCTTGTTCATGCTCCCCAACGCGGTGGTACAAGTAAAAATGGGCGGCAAAACCGTCGAACACGCGATCATATCGAATATCACCTCCTTTTTCATCATATTCATATTCATCTGGGTAGCGGGTACGCTCCTGATGACCATGTTTACCCCCGACCTTGAAACGGCCATGGCCTCTGTGCTGGCTACCTTGGGTAATATCGGGCCCGGTTTCGGAGGCATCGGGCCGACGGAAAACTATGGATGGATCGCAACGCCCGGAAAAGTCTTGCTCACCTTTTTCATGCTCCTGGGCAGACTCGAACTCTACACCGTGCTGGTGCTTCTCCTGCCCGGCTTCTGGAGGAAATAGAATGAGGAACCTGTATCGTAATGTAACTGTCTTGCTCACGGTTTTCTTCTTTCCTGTCCTTGTCTCCGCACAATCCACCGTCATCGATGATTTCGCCTATGACACCCCGGAAAAAGCCGACCGTGTTTGGCGCGCGATCGGGCCATCGCCCCGCACGAGACGAGCCGAACAGGGTAATCTGACCTTTCCCGTTCCGTTCAACTCGGATCGCGACCGTGTGTACTGGGACCGCCATGTGCAACTCGACTTGTCTCCCTACGACACGATCACGCTGGAACTGACCGCCCCGCATCCCGATGCCATGCGCTCACTCGCCGTCTATTTGGAGAGCGGCGATGGCTGGTACGTCTGGAATCGCCCTCTCCGCGAAGCGGGCCGACAGACACTGCAAATGATGCGGGCTGACTTCGATACGGAGGGAGCGCCCGCCGGCTGGGATCGTATAAACCGCATCCGTCTTTCCCCATGGAAAGGCACACCGCGAAATACCACTCTGACTCTGCATCGGCTCGCCGCTGAAACTCCCGGCATTCTCTTGGTGCGCGGCGCCGGTCTCAATGCGGGCGAAATGAACGTGGCCCGACGCGCCACACAAAGGATCAGCCAATGGCTGGGAGACATGAACCTCGCGCATGCCGTGATCGATAGTGGCGAGGTCAGCGCTGAACGCCTGCGGCGCGCAGCGACGGTTGTGCTGCCATACAATCCCGCCCTCTCCGAACGGGAACGAAGCGCCTTGCGCGGGTTCATTGCGCGGGGCGGACGCGTCATGGTCTTCTACTCCGCCGACGCGGCGCTCGCCGATATGCTCGGTTTTCGCATGGGATCGTATATGGCCGCGGAAGGTCCCGGCCAATGGTCCGCCTTTGCCTTCCCGGATTACCACGACCTGCGGTTGCCCGAACGCGTTTATCAAGAGTCATGGAACATACGGCCCCTGTATCCCGTCTCGACGGATGCGCGTGTGCTCGCGTGGTGGGAGGATGCGCGCGGGCGCCGCACGCAAAATCCGGCCTGGGTGGCATCGGATAAAGGTGTCTGGATGTCGCACATCCTGTTACAGGGCGACGACGAGAACAAGCGCGCACTCGTGGCCGGCCTGCTTGGCCATTTGCATCCGCCCGTGTGGCGCGCCATTGCGCGGCATGCGTTGGATAACGTCGGCAAGATCGGGCCCTACGCGTCCCTGCGCGAATCGCAGCGCGGGATTGAAGCTGCCGCACAAGCGGCGCCGGAGCGCGATCGTATTCGACAGTTGCTTCGCGAGACCGAGGAACAGGAGCGGCGCATGCGGACGCTCTATCGCGCAGAACGCTTTCCGGAAACCGTCGACGTACAACGCGCCATACGCCGAAACCTGCTTGAGGCCTACGCCCGAGCACAGCAGCCCGAACACGACGAACAGCGGGGTGTCTGGGATCATCGCGGGACCGGACTCTATCCCGGCGACTGGGACCGGACTGCGCAATTGCTCGTTGAACACGGAATCAATACCCTGTACGTCAACATGCTCTGGGGCGGTGTGGCGCATTACGAAAGCGATGTCCTGCCGCGTTCGGCCACGTTCCGCATGTACGGGGATCAACTCGAACAATGCATTCGTGCTGCGCGACGTCATGGGCTCAAGGTACATGTCTGGATCGTCTGCTGGAATCTGACCGGAGCGCCGGACGAGTTTGTCGTCCGCAAACGCGCCGCCGGACGCACGATCGTATCGTCCAATGGTGACCCCATGCCCTGGCTCAATCCGGCCCATCCGGATAACGTACGGCTCATGGTCGACAGCTTGAAGGAGGTCGCTGACGAATACGATA
>SLGY01000188.1 GCA_007136425.1 Kiritimatiellia bacterium | reverse complement strand
GAGAGATGTTGCAGATCTTGTCCGCCGAAAAGGTTGACTTCCTTTTGGTCGGGGCCTACGCCATGGCAGCGCACGGGTATCCACGTGCTACGCTTGATATAGATATATGGGTGCTGCCCTCTCCCAAAAATGCGAAAGCTGTAATCAGGGCACTTACACAATTCGGCGCACCCTTGGACAAGGTGACTGAAGATGATTTCTCAACCGATGGCACGATCTTCCAGATTGGCGTAGCCCCACGAAGAATTGATATAATCACTTCCGCGTCCGGACTTTCATTCGATGTCGTATCGCGTGATGCGCTGGAAATCGATATCGACGGCATCACTGTCCGAATCCCCTCCCTGGACGACCTCATCAAGAATAAGCGAGCATCAGGAAGGACCAAGGATATTGCTGACGCTGAAGCCTTGGAGAACATTAAGGGCTCCGAAACTGGAGGCGACGTGTGATACAGTGAACTTAATTGAAGCGATAAGAACGATGGCTCGAAGTGGGTCAAGACGCTGAACGCACCAACGCCAATGATCGCGTCTTGGAGCTTGTCGTTTGAAGCAGGTGTCCGGCAATGATCTTGCCAAAACGCTACAGCGGTCTGGGTGGACACTGAATACAAATTACATCTGTGCAATCCGCGTAATCTGCGGTTTCCTTTCTTGGGTACGGTCATGCCTTATTCGTCCGTTTCCGGCACGCTGAAAGCGTGCAATTCGTCAGCTCGGGGCAGCGCCCCGAGGAACCGGACAGGGCTCTTCTCATCCCGCACTCTGAAGGGGTGCAACAAATTCCTTGTGGCTCCCTTTCAGGGAGCACGGGTTTTGCCTCGCGCATTTTCGTCCCCGGGTTTCACCCGGGGCTCATGAATAGCTCCCCTTCGGGGAGCATTGTCTGCGGGATGTCGGAAGGCGGAGAAGCGGGTCGAATAAGAGTATCCGACTAAAAGTAGCAGTTAAGTGCGGAAGATAATTCCATCTTATCTTCCCTCCGTGATCTCCGCGCCCTCCGTGGCAAAAATCTCGCATCCCCCTCAAAGCGGGTAGGGTAAGTGTATCCGGTTAAGGGTGGCGATTAAGTGTAGTCGAGAGTTTCCAGTCGTTGGAAGAATTTCGGGCCCACTTTCCCAATCGTTGCGGTATGCCAGCACGGCCACGCCATTTCTTGCACTGCGCGAGGTGATATGGGTGTCATGATTTCGCCGCAGGCGGGGTCCCGTCGCTCCCGCCATTCCTTACAAGCCCACAAGGCAAACCCTGAAATGTTATACATCGCATCGAACATTGTTGATGCGTAAAGCTTGATCCCCTTACATTTCCAAGCAGTGCGTGGAGTGCCATGTATGCCTGCGTCGTTTGAAGCTGCTTCTGACGTTATCAAACCGATAATGATTGGATTCAGGCGCAGGGCTATGTCCCGCAACTCCAACCCCTCTTCGGAGTCCAGGAGCCCGTTGCAGATCTCATCGTCACGCATGTCCACGCCCTCACGGGCGCGGCTACAGCCCCACTTCTTCGTAGCCGCCGCCGTCAGGCGGTGGATGGCATATCCAACAAACTTTTTTCAACGGGCTGCTAGACCGTCTCTTCTTCCCGCCCACGATACGACTCCATGTGGCTTGTTCCTAAGGTGCCACATGCGATGAGGAACCTGCGTCATTCCATTTCACGCATTTATCGCCGCTTATGTATAGGAATCCTCTCCGTGTTGGTTCCCGTCTTGGTTTCTGCAGGGACGACGGCGGATATGCCCGAAGATTCACTCCCGCAAGAGGAGCGTCCGACGATTGGCCTGGTCCTTGGCGGCGGCGGCGCCTTGGGGTTGGCCCATGTCGGAGTGCTGAAAGTGCTGGAAGAATACCGCATCCCCGTGGATTTCATCACGGGTACCAGTATGGGGGCGATCATTGGCGCGTGGTACGCGCTTGGCATGCCTCCTGAAGAAATCGAAGCCACGGTGAAGGCTATTGACTGGTGGGACCTTTTGGATGACGACTCCGCCCGAAAAAGCAGGGATATGCGAAGAAAACGGGACGATGTTTCGTATCTATCCGATTTGGAAATCGGCGTGCGGATGCCCGGCCGCATCAGTTTCCCTCCAGGGCTTGCTTCGGGACAAAAACTGGAACTCCTGATGCGTCGGGAGACACGATCCGCCGCTGATGTCGAATCCTTTGATGAGTTGAATGTTCCGTTTCGCGCCGTCGCGACGGATTTGTACACCGGAGATATGGTCGTAATGGATCGGGGGGCGCTTGATATGGCGATACGTGCCAGCATGGCGGTTCCCGGCGCCTTTACCCCCGTGGAATGGGAGGGACGTACCTTGGTGGATGGGGGCATTGTCAATAATGTGCCGGTAGAGGTCGCCAGGGAAATGGGGGCCGATACGGTCATCGCTGTGGATGTCGTTTCGGCCAAGGCCGAAGCCCTCGTTTCCGACATATCGCATTTCACGCATATATTGGCCCGCACTTATGTGCTGATGAAAAAGGCGGCCCTGGAAAGTCAACTGGAGATGGCGGATTACGTCATTATGCCCGAACTCAGGAGGTATTCAGCGGGCAGTTTTCACCGGGCGGATCGCATTATCTCCCGCGGCGAACGGGCCGCACGCGCGTACAGCAACGAACTGGCGCAGCTTTCTGTTCCACTCGAGGAGTATGCACAGTATTTGGAGACCCAAAGGCGTTCACCCCCGAAGCCGTTGCGTGTTACCGGCGTCCGGATTGAGGGGAATAAGCACCGGGATGAGCGCGCCCTGCTCGCGCGAATCCGCACGGAACCATCCGCCGAGGTGAGTCTGAGAGAAATCGAGCGAGATGTGGAGCGGTTACATGGTCTGGGCGATTACAAAAGAGTAACCTACTCATTGGAACCGTCGGAAGAGGGGTATGAGGTTGTCTACACGGTTCAGGAAAAGACCTGGGGACCCGGCTACCTCTATCTGGGATTTCGCATGGAAAGCAATTTCGACGACAAATGGAATCGTCAATTGCTCTTCAAATACATTCGGAAGCACATGAACCGCTTCGGCGGGGAACTGCATCTGGACGGAGAAGTGGGCACCAATCAACGTGTGGAAACCGAATGGTATCAGCCCGTCGTTCCCTCGGCCATCTTCTTTGTTGCGCTGGGAGGCCGCGGCGATTGGTTCGATACGGCGGTCTATGAGCGAGATGAACGCGTCGCCACCTATGATGTGGCCCGCAGGGAAGGCGCTCTTTCCGTCGGCGTCAATTTCCGGGAGACGGCATCACTGAGCGCAGGTATACGCAGCGGCCACGCGCGCGTTACCATCAATCCGGACTTGGAAGAGACGGATGAATTCGATGGGGGCACAGGCGGCTTCACTACTGATTTCCTGTTGGATCGTTTGGATCATGTTTTCTTCCCTCGTAGAGGAAATCTGATCAGAGCCGAGGGGTATTGGTCCCGTTCGGCGGCGGGCGCAAGAGAGGAATACGACAAAGTATCCGCTGAATACCGTCATTATGTATCCACCCGCTCTCACACAATGCATTTCGGGGGCATGGTGGGTTCCGCCGTCGGCGGGGAACTGCCGATCTACGATCTGTTTGCCATGGGCGGGATCGATACCATGGCCGCGTATCCCAGGCACCGTTTCACCGGATCACATGCGGCGTTGATCCAAATTGGTTACCGCTACGAACTCTACCGATTACCTCCCGCTTTTGGACGAGGCGTTTATGCCATGCTGCGTTACGACGCCGGCAATGCATGGAATGAGCGCAGGG